>JAQGHJ010000685.1 GCA_028288905.1 Phycisphaerales bacterium
TTCACGTACGCCTTCACGCTCGCGTCCATGCCGGCGTAGTTCACGATCATCGTGACGTCGACGTCGCCGCCGCGGACCAGCCGCATTGGGACGTCCTGCGACGCGCCGGTGTGGTCCGTCACGTCCGCCCCGTACTGGTTGACGAGCAGCTGGGTCGGCGCCTGCGCCCCGTCCGACGGGGCGACGATCGAGCCGGCGACGGCCGCGGCCGCGACGGCCGAGCAGGTCAGGATCCCAGTCGAGGTGTCGACGGCGGTCACGGTCAGCGTCAGCGTGGCGACGGTGCCGCCGACGGCCGGGGGGCCGATCAGCTTGAGCGCCAGGTTGCCGCCCCCGCCGAGCGCCTTGAGCCGGGCGACCTCGACGGCCTGGGCGGCCGACACGGTGACGGCCGTCGCCCCGTTGGCGGCGTCGGCGGTCGTGACGCCGATCACGGCGGCGCGGTACTTCCCGCCGGCGGTCACCCTGCCCATGAGCAGGCCGGCCCGGAGGACCGCCGGGTCGTCGTTGCCGGGGTCGCGGGTCTTGGTCGCGTCGACGCTGGCGAGCGACGGCAGGAACTCGGGCGTGCCGCTCTTGAACAGGTTCCGCGGCGCGACGCTGCGGCCGCCGTAGACGCCGGGGATCGAGGGGTAGTTGGTCATGGGACCGGTGCTCCGAAGGGGGGTCGGGCGGTGGCGGGGCCGCCGGTCGGCCGCCGTCGGGATGTCGGGTGGTCGGGGTGCCGCGGCGGCGGCGGGCCCGCGTTACTTGGCCGCGGGCGCGGCGGTCAGGGCGTTGATCGTGGCCTCGTACGGGTTCACGGCGGCCGGCGGCGACGGCGGCAACCCCGGCGTGTCCCGGTGGAGCGGGAACACGTTGGACTCGCCGGTCGGCGGCGGGGCGGGGGCTGCGGCGACGATCTCCAGGAAGTCGATCTCCCGGGTCATCGCCTCGATCGCCAGGTGGTCGTCGGGCTCGACCGTCCGGCTGAGCGACAGCGCGTCGACGTCGACCGCCTTCTTGCCGAACCGGCGGGCGGCCTCGGCCAGGTGGGCCGGGCCGACGACGTTCGACGCCAGGGCGGCCTTGCGGGCGGCCGACAGCGTCTTGCCGACGTAGTACAGCTCGGCCGGCGTCGGCTTGGCCGGGGCACCGGCCCCGCCCGCCGACCGGCTCAGGGCCAGTTCGCCCGCCGCCGTCGTCAACTCGCCCTTGAGCCGGGTGACCTCCTCGGCGGACCGGGACAGGACGATGCCCTGCTGGTCCAGCTCGTCGGCCAGCGTGTCGAGCTGGCCGTGCAGCCCGACGTTGCTCGCGATGAGGAGGTCGACCGCCGTGTCGGCCGACAGATCGGGCTTGTTGAAGTGGGCGCGGAGCTTGGCGAGCTCGTCGTCGGTGTAGGTGGCCATCGCGATGTCTCCGGTAAGCCGCGGGCGGGGCCCGGGCCGGCGTCTGAGGGTCTCGGTGGGCGGCGGGGGGCGGTCAGGCGGCCAGAGCGGCCGGGACGAAGTCCCCAAGCCCCTCGATCACGGGGTCCGGGCACAGGGCGTTGTGCTCGACGATCCAGGGGTACGTCACCCCGCGGCCGCTCGTGAAGTTCCGCCGCAGCTTGACGCTCGTCTCGTTCCGGGCGGCGACCCGGGCGGCGTCCTCCCCGATGAACTGGTGCAGGCCCCACAGGGTGTCGCCGTCCACCCGTGTGTCGACGAGCCACCCCATGTTGTCCCGGGCGTCGAACCCCTTGTGCTTCGTCGGGACGTACGGCCGCCCGCCCTCGTTCCGCATCCAGTCCCGGGTGTGCTTGTCGGCCGCGACGATGTCCGACCGGGACAGGGTGAACGCCCCGCCCCGGCCGACCCGCGGGTTCGGGTGGTGGTACGTGCCGGCCGAGATCATCGGCTTCCACCGGTAGGTCACGGGCTGGCCGTCGATCACGCCCGGCCGCCCGTGCCCCAGCGCCGGCGTCTCCCGCCCGGCCGCCCGCGAGCAGGTGAGCTGGACGCCGTACCCGCCGTCGTCCGTCCGGCTGAACGCGAACGACCCGGCCCCGGCGTCGTCGTCGCCGGCCGCCGGGGCCCGGCTGAACCCGAGCCCCGGGTTCTCGGCGGCCTGCCGGGCCACGTACGCCCGGTACGCCTCCCGGCCGGCCCGCAGCGACCGGGACCGGGCGAGCACCCCGGCCGCCGCGTCGGACAGGTGCGGGTTCTCCTTCTTGACCATTGCCAGTCGGCGGGCGGCGGCGGCGTCCGGGCGCTCGCCCTGGCGGTCGGCGTAGTCGCTGACGTCGCGGGCCGCCTCGGCGACCGACCGGCCCGGCTTGGCGATCCTGGCCAGCTCGTCCATCGTCCCGTGGGCCAGCAGGGGGGCGACGACCCGGGAGACGCCGGTCGCGTCGAGGCCCATCGTCCGCTCGTCGTTGGACCGGGCGTACAGGTGGCCGGTCTGGGGGTCCGCCTCGACCCACGCCTTGGTGAGGGCGAGGTCGGGGTGCCCGACGTACACCCGCTTCGCCCCGGTCGTCGGGTGCTGCCAGAGCGTTAGCCGCGTCCCCGGCAGCGGGGCGGGCGGGACCCGCATCGCCGGGCCGGCCGGCGGGTCCATGCGGGCGGCGACCGGCGCGGCGGCCCCGCCGAACATCGCGTGGGACAGCCGCCGGTTGGCGTCCGCCCACGCCTGGCGGTACGGCACCCCCTGCTTGAGCAGTCCGGCCGTCAGCCGGCGGGCCCCGTCCCGGACGCTCTCGCCCGGGAGCAGGCCGGCGGACTCGGGACCGGGGGCGGCGGCCGTCGCCGGCGCGGGCGTCGGGGC
>JAQGHJ010000709.1 GCA_028288905.1 Phycisphaerales bacterium
CTGCGACTCGACCCAGGTTTGGTAAATGTCGCTGGAGATCAGCGGGGTGAGCCGGCCGACCTTGGTGCCGAAGTTGTCGACCAGCCAGTCCCCGCGGGCGAACCCGGGGAGCTTCTCCGCCTCCTTGACCCGGGTGAACGCGTCGACGCCCGGCGGCGGGCCGTTGCCGGCGGCGACGGCCGGCTGCGAACCAGCGGGCCGGGACGCCGACGGGGCACCGACGGCCGCCGCGACGCCGGCCGGGCGCCGTTTCAATTCGTCCAGCCCGTCGAGCACTTCGTTCAGCCGGGTTTTTACCGTGTTGAGGTCCGTCGCCAAGTTCTTGGTCTGGCCGTTCAATTCCTGCACCCGGTCGTGCTGGCGGTCGAACTGCCAGATGGCCCCGGCGACGACGATCGTGAGCAGGCCGATCGCCAGGAACAGGAACAGGTCTTTGATCCCGAATCGGTTTTCCATGCGGATCTCGGGACGAATCGTGACGGTCAGGTTGCCGGAAAGTCGGTCGCGCCTCGCCGGGGCGGCGCCCGGCCCTTCGGACCGTCGCTAAAAAAGGCGGTCCGCCCTTGCAGACGGTCGGGGGCTGCGCGACCCAACCGCGGCGCCGCACCCGCACTGCCTCCGCCCGCCGGGCGTCACACCTTCGCCGCTTCCTTCTTCGGGTCGAACACGTCTCGCAGCCCGTCCCCTAGGAAGTTCAGGCTCAGCAAAGTCACCACCAGCAGCAGGCACGGGAACGTCAGCATCCACCAGTACAGCTTCGTCGGGCTCAGCTCCTGCACCGCGTCGCTCGCCAGCGACCCCCACGTCGGCAGCGGCGGCTGAACCCCGATCCCCAAAAAGCTCAGGAACGACTCCTGCAGGATGGCCGCCGGCACGGTCAGCGTCGCGTACACCGTGATCGGGCCGACGAGGTTCGGCAGGATGTGCCGCAGGAAGATCCGCCGCTCCGGCAGGCCCAGGGCCTTGCACGCCTCGACGAACGGTTGACCGCGGAGGCTCAGCACCTGCCCGCGGACGACCCGGGCCATCGTCAGCCAACTGACGAGCCCGATCGCGGCGAACAGCACGATCAGGTTGGCGGCCGCCTTGCCGCTCTCGGGGAACACCCTCGTCATCAGGCGGGCCAGCGGGTCCTCGAACGCGATCTTGAACAGGATGACCAGCAGGATGTACGGCAGGCCGTACAGCACGTCCACCAGCCGCATCAGCACCGCGTCGACCCACCCGCGGCGGTACCCGGCGACCAGCCCGACCGTCACCCCGAGCACGACCGAGATGGTGGCGGACGCCAGCCCGACGGCCAGCGAGATCGTCCCGCCGAGCAGGCACCGGACCAGCAGCGGGCGGCCCAGCCCGTCGTACCCGAACCACCCGGCCGGGTCGCCCGCCGGGCCGGCCCGGACGAGCGGGCTGCTGTTGGCCTCGTACCGCGGGTTCGCCCCGCCGACCGTCCACCCGAGCGTCCCGACGCACAGCAGTACGACGGCGAGCAAGACCCCACCGGCCACGCGCACCCGTGGGGTGCGGAGGGCCTGGGCCCACGGGCTCTGGGACGGGCGGCGGGCCGGCGGCGCGGGCTCGGCCGCGGGGCGGGCGACGGGGTCGAACGGGTCGGCGAGGGTGGTCATCGGGTCACGGCCAGAGGGGAGTTCGTCGGCATCGGCAAAGCCCTCCTACCCCTGCGGGTCGCGGCCGGCGCGCCCGCCCCGTTCCCCTTCGTTCCGCCGGCGGACGTTATAACGGATCGGCCGCGAAAAGGGTGTCCGGGTTTGCCGCAGGGGCGGCGGCCGGTGGCGGGACATCGGGTCGCTACGACCGCGACCCGCGGCGGCAGCGGGACGCCGCTACCCGTCGACCTCGATCCGCGGGTCGACCCACGCGTACGCCACGTCGACGAGCAGGTTCAGGCTCAGCAGGAACAGCGAGTAGACGAGGACGACGCCGAGGATCAGCGTCTGGTCGCGGTTCAGCACCGAGTTGACGAAGTGCTGGCCGAGCCCGGGGATGTTGAACACCTTCTCGACGACGAACGACCCGGTGAGCGTGGCCGCCGCGGCCGGGCCGAGGTACGACAGCACGGGCAGGAACGCGTTCCGCAGGCAGTGCTTCCAGACGACCAGCGACTTGCCGAGCCCCTTAGCCCGGGCGGTGCGGACGTAGTCGGCCCCGAGCACGTCGAGCATGGCCACCCGGGTCAGCCGGGCGATGTACGCCATTGGGGCGAGCGCCAGAGCCAGCCCTGGCAGCACGACGTCGACCGGCCGGCCCCACCCGCCGACCGGCAGGCGGTGGGACGCGGCCGCCCCCATCAGCACGACGGCCGCCACGACAAAGCTCGGCAGGCTGATCCCGATCAGGGCGAGCGACAGGCTGAGCCAGTCCCACACCCCGCCCCGCCGGACGGCCGCCAGCGTCCCGAGTCCGACCCCGACAACGGTTCCGACCACCAGGGCGAACAGCCCGAGCGTGACCGACACCGGCAGCGACTGCCCGACGATGTCATTCACCGACCACTCCGGCTGCTGCATCGACGGCCCCAGGTCGCCGTGGAACAGGATCTGCCGCGGGTAGTACGCGAGGAACTTCCACGGGCTCTCGGCGTGGAACCGCTCCTGGAGGCTCCGCCGGACCGTCTCGGACATGTTCCGCTCGGTGCTAAACGGATCACCCGGCGCGACCCAGCAGAGCAGGAACGTGAGGAAGTAGATCACCGCCAGGATCAGCGGGAACTGGAGGAGCCGGTAGAGGATGACCTTCGTCATACGGCGGCAGCGGGCACGGCGGGTTCGGCCGCCACCTTAACGGTGGCGGGCGGGGAGGGGAAGCGCGGAGGCGGGGAAGTAGGCGGAGGGCGGTAGGCAGAGGCGGCAGGCAGAAGCAGAAGGGAATGGGGAGTGGCAATTCCTGAGCTTCTACGCCCCACGGATGTCATCCTGAGCGCAGCGAAGGACCTCTCGTCCACCGCGCAGGGCAGTTCGGAACGCCCGCCACCTCGGCTTGGAAAGGACGGCCTGCCGCCCGGCTCCGCCGGCTCGCTCGGCCGGAAACCAATCCTGTGCCAAGTCTCGCCAATGCTTGTTCCCCACCTCGATCAGCGCGACCTTCTTGGCCCGCGTCCACCCCTTGATCTTTTTTCGCGTTCTATGGCCGACATCGCGTCTCGGAACATCTCGTAGTGGACGAGCCGATCGATGTTGTAGGTGGCGGTGAAGCCGGGAAGCGCCTTCCGCTTGTGCTGGAGCACGCGGGTCTCGAGGTCGCTCGTGACGCCGACGTAGATCGTGTGGGAGCGGTTGGTGAGGAGGTAGACGTAATACCGCTTGAGGTGCACGGATCGTCCCCCCTCTCCCTAACCAACTCGCAGGACGGCGGGCCACCCATTCACATTCCACGCCCCCTGAGGTTCCAGACTGAGCCGCGCGGTGGACGAGAGGTCCGTCGCTGCGCTCAGGATGACATCCGTGGGGAGGGCCGCGGTATACGCCCCACGTCCCACGCCCCACCGCCTACTCCCCTACCGCCTCACCTTCACCGCCTTGAAGATCGTCGTCCCCCGCGGGTTCGGGAGCACCCCCTCGACGTTCGACCGGCTCATGCTCACGTTCGTGTAGTGGTACAGCGGGACGATCGGCACCTCCGTGTCGATCAGATGCTCGGCCCGGCTCAGCAGCGTCACCCGGGCGGCGGCGTCGGGCTCCTTCTTGGCCGCGGCGCACAGGTCGTCGTACGCCTTGCTCCGCCAGTCGCAGTCGTTCTGCAGGCTCGTCGACAGGTACTTATCGGTGAACGTCGAGGCGTCCGGGTAGTCCCCGTACCACGCGCCCAGCCCGATCGCGTAGTCCTTCTTGCTGAGCCGCTCCTTGTACACCTTGCCCTCGATCTGCTGGACCTCGATCGTCACCCCCAGGGCCGCCCGCCACTGATCCTTCAGGGCCTGGGCGATCTTGGCCCGGGTCGGGTTCTCCGAGTTGAACAGGATCGGCAAGACCGGTAACCCCTGCCCGTTCGGGTACCCGGCGTCGGCCATCAGGGCCCGGGCCCGCTTGACGTCGTACGGCAGCCCCGGCCCGGCCGGGCCGGCGGCGTCCGGGAGCAGGGCCCGGACCTCCTCGGGCGCGTACGGGGCGGTCGGGCCGCCGGCCGGCTGGTGCGGGCCGGGCAGCCAGCGGAAGTCCGGCAGCGTGCCGTCCGGCGGCAGGTAGGTGCGGGCCGGCAGCTCGCCCATCCGGGTGATGTTGTCCGTGATGAACTTCTTGTCGATCGTCATCGCCAGCGCCTGGCGGACCCGGGCGTCGGCCAGCGGGTTCTTCCCCCCGCCGCCGCCCGGCGGCAGCGTCGGCTGGACCAGGAACGTCAGGAACGCCGTCCCGAACGCCGGGGACGAGTGCAGGTCGGTCCGCCCCTTCGCCCGCAGCTCGGCCGCCTCGTCCCCCTTCACGTCCGCCAGCCAGTCGACCTGCCCGCTGTCGTACTGCAGGAACTGGCTCAGCGCGTTCTCGTTGACCACCATCTCCAGCCGGTCCGACCGCACGTTCGCCTTGTCCCAGTACGTCGGGCTCTTCTCCAGCAGGAGCCGGACCTTGTACTCCCACTTCGTCAGCACGAACGGCCCGTTCGTCACGACGTGCGGCGGGCGGGTGTACGCGGCGTCGTAGATCGTCTTGCCGTCCGCCTGGGTCAGCAGGAACGGGGCCATCGACCGCTCGTGCCGCGGGTAGAACGGCGGGAACGCCAGCAGGTCCGGGAGGTACGGGACCGGGTCGTCGAGCTCGACCCGGAGCCTCAGCGGGTCGACGGCTTTCATCCCGACGGTGCCGAAGTCGAACGGGGCCCGCTTGGCGTACGCCGCCTCGTAGCGCTCAGCGTTCGTGACGTAGTAGAAAAGGTAGGTGTACTCGCCCGGCTGCTCGAGCATCCGCCGCCAGCTGAACACGTAGTCGGCGGCCGTCACCGGGTCGCCGTTGCTCCACTTGGCCTCGGGCCGCAGGCGGAACGTCCAGACTTTCTTATCGGGGCTAATGTCGTAGGAGGCGGCCCCGGTGGGGACGGGGCGGAGGGTCTCGGGGTCGGGGCTGAACAGCCCCTCGCGGATGCCGTACGTCAGCCGGAAGTCCTGCATGAAGGACATCCGGTTCAGGTCCAGCGTGTAGATGTCGCCGCGGTTGATGAACGCGAAGTCGGCCCGCGGGTGGGCCGCCCCGCCGGACCAGACGAGGGCCCCGGCCAACAGCACGACCATCACGGCGGGGATTGCCAACAGCTTGCCCATGGGCGGTTCCGCGGTCCTTCGCGTCGAGGGGTGACGGGCCGGCGGGCAAGCCGGGGTCGCCCGGCGACGCGCCGCGGCGGCCCGGGGTTACTTGCCCTTGCCGTTGGTCGGCTTGGCCCCAGCCCCGCCGCCGGCGGCGGGCGGTGCCTTGGGCTGCGGGTTGACGGGCTTGGCCGGAGGCTTGGTGCCGGCCGGGCGGGTCGCCCCGGTCGGGGC
>JAQGHJ010000962.1 GCA_028288905.1 Phycisphaerales bacterium
ATCCCGTCGCCGAAGGCGGAAGCGACCGTCAAGGCCGTGGCGGCCCCGGCCGCCCCGGCGGGCGGGCCGACCGACGCGGCACCCTCTGGCGCGGTGCCCGCCGCCCCGCCAGCCGGCGGACCGGGCACCCCACCGGCGGGTTCCGGCAGCGGGCCCTCCGGCGGTCCCCGGACCGGTGACCTGACGTTCCTCGACACGAACGTGCAGCAGGGGCTCGGCACCGTCCGGCTCCGGGCGACGCTCCCGAACGCCGACCGGTACTTCTGGCCCGGGCAGTTCGTGAACGTCCGGCTGATCCTCGAGACCCGCAAGGGCGCGGTCTTGGTGCCGCAGCAGGCGGTGCAGGTCGGGCAGAAGGGGCCGTTCGTGTACGTCGTCAAGGCGGACAACACGGCCGACATGCGGCAGGTCAGCCAGGGCCAGAGGCAGGACGACCTGGTGGTCGTCGAATCGGGCGTGGCCGCCGGCGAGCGGGTGATCGTGACCGGGCAGACGTTCATCGGGCCCGGCGCGCCGGTCCACGTGGCCGGCGACCCCCCGCCGGCGGGCGGGGCACCCGGCGGCGCGGCACCCGGGGCGGCGGCGGGCGGGCAACCCAAGGAAGGAGCGGCCGCGAAGTGAGCAGTACCAACAACCCCCACAACGGCGACGCGGTGGACGGCAGCGGCGTCAGCGGCATGCTCGGCGGGCGGAGCTTCTCCGAGCCGTTCGTCCGCCGCCCGGTCATGACGATCGTGCTGACGGCGGCGGCGATCCTGTTCGGCGTGCTGTCGTACCTGGCCCTGCCGGTGAACGACCTGCCGGCCGTCGACTACCCGGTCATCCAGGTGAACGCGGCGTACCCCGGGGCGAACCCGGAGACGATGGCGAACAATGTCGCCACCCCGCTCGAGCGGCAGTTCATGAAGATCCCCGGGCTCGAGCTGGTCACCAGCAAGAGCGTCCAGGGGAACGTCACTCTGACGCTCCAGTTCGAGCTGGCCAAGAGCATCGACGCGGCCGCGACGGACGTGCAGACCGCCATCTCCCAGGCGACCGGCAACCTCCCGACCGACCTGCCGAGCCCGCCGACGTTCACCAAGACGAACCCGAACGACCAGCCGATCCTGTACGTCGCCCTCACCAGCGACAGCATGACGAACGGCCAGCTGTACGACATGGCCAACACCCAGGTCGGGCAGCGGATCAGCATCGTCAGCGGGGTGAGCAACGTCCAGATCTACGGCAGCAAGTCGGCCGTCCGGATCAAGGCCGACCCGTCGGCCCTGGCCTCCCGCGGGATGAGCATGGACGACCTGGCCGCCGCGATCCAGCGGGGCACGAGCTACACAGGGGCCGGGCAGTTCGACGGCCCGACCCGGTCGTTAATCCTCCAGCCCCAGGGTCAGCTCAGCACCCCGGCCGAGTACGGCGACCTGATCGTCGGGTCGAAGGACGGCCAGCCCGTCTACCTGAAGGACGTGGCCGAGGCCCGCCAGTCCGTCGAGAACGAGCGGAACGACATGCGGTTCTGGGTCCGCGGCCGGACGATCCCCGCGGCCACCGTCGTGGTCGCCGTGTTCCGGCAGGCCGGGTCGAACGCGGTCGCGGTGGCCGACGCGGTCAAGACGCTGCTCCCGCAGGTCAACGCGTCGCTCCCGGGGTCGGTGCAGATCACCCCGATCTACGACCGGTCCGAGACGATCAAGAACAGCGTGCACGACGTGCAGGAGACGCTGGTCATCGCGTTCGGGCTGGTGATCATCGTCATCTTCGTGTTCCTCGGGCGGGCGACGGACACGCTGATCCCGGTCGTCGCCCTGCCGATGTCCCTGCTGCTGACGTTCGTCGTCATGCGGGTCCTCGGGTACAGCATCGACAACCTGTCGCTGATGGCGCTGACGCTGGCGATCGGGTTCCTGGTCGACGACGCGATCGTGTTCCTCGAGAACGTCGTCCGCCGGATGGAGCAGTTCGACGAGCTGCCGCTCCAGGCGACGTTGGCCAGCGCCCGCGAGATCAGCTTCACGATCATCTCGATGACGCTGTCCCTGGCGGCCGTGTTCATCCCGCTCGTGTTCATGACCGGGCTGGTCGGGCGGATCTTCCGGGAGTTCGCGGTCACGATCGTCGTGTCGATCTTCGCCAGCGGGCTCGTGTCGCTGACGCTCACCCCGCTGATGTGCGCCCGAATGCTGTCGTACCGCGGGCACGGGACGAAGCGGACGCTGATGGAGCGGGGGTTCGGGGCGGTCGAGAAGCGGGTGCTCGGGGCGTACGGGTCGTCGCTGTGGTTCTTCCTGCGGCACAAGTGGATCTCGGCCGTCCTGTGGGTCGTTTGCCTCGCCGGGACCGGGCTCCTGTTCCGGGTCGTGCCTAAGAGTTTTTTGCCGGTCGGGGACAGCGGGTTCCTGATGGGCGTGATGATTGCCCAAGAAGGGTCGAGCCCGGCGCAGATGCAGGCGTCGCAGACGGCCGTCGAGCGGATCATGCAGTCGAACGACGCGGTCAAGACGACGTTCAGCGCGAGCGGGAACGGGGCGTTCCTGCCGTCGAACTTCGCGTTCATGCTCGCGTTCCTGAAGGACAAGGCCGAGCGGCCGCCGATCGCCGCGGTCGCCGGGCAGATGATGGGCGGGGTGGCCGGGACCGTCCCCGGCGCGATCGCGGCCCTACAGCCCCAGCCGGTGCTCCAGATCAGCACCGGGGCGACCGCCACCCAGCAGGGACAGTTCACGTACACGCTGAGCGGGCTCGACCCGGCCGAGGTGTACCGGGTGAGCGGGGAGCTGATGGGCAAGCTCGGCACTTGGGAGGGGTTCCTGTCCTTCCTGCCCGACCTGTACACGAAGACGCCTGGCCTGAAGATCGACATCCTCCGGGACCAGGCGAGCACGTACGGCGTGTCCGCCCGGCGGATCGAGGAGCTGCTGCGGAACGCCTACTCCGAGAACTACGTCTACCTGATCAAGAAGGCGGACGACCAGTATCAGGTGATCCTCGAGGCCC
>JAQGHJ010000779.1 GCA_028288905.1 Phycisphaerales bacterium
TTGCTCAGCACCATCGACGGCCCGCCGCCCTTGATCAGCTCCGAACCGAGGTTCGAGGTCATGATCATGATGACGGTCCGGAAGTCGACGTGCCGGCCGAACGAGTCCGTCAGCCGCCCCTCCTCCATGATCAGGAGGAGCATGTTGAACACGTCCGGGTGAGCCTTCTCGATCTCGTCCAGCAGCACGACCGAGTAGGGGCGGCGGCGGATCCGCTCCGTCAGCTGGCCGCCCTCCTCGTACCCGACGTACCCCGGCGGGGCACCGATCAGCCGGGAGACGTTGTGCTTCTCCATGTACTCGCTCAGGTCGATCGCGATGAGCGCGTCGGCGTCGCCGAACATGAACTCGGCCAGCGCCTTGGACAGCAGCGTCTTGCCGACGCCGCTCGGGCCGAGGAACAGGAAGCTGCCCATCGGGCGGTTCGGGTCCTTCAGGCCGGACCGGGCGCGGCGGATCGTCTTGCTGATCGCCTTGATCGCCTCGTCCTGGCTGATGACCTTCTTGTGCAGCTCGTTCTCAAGCTCGAGCAGCCGCTGGGCCTCCTCCTTCTCCAGCCGGGTGAGGGGGACGCCGGTCATCTTGGAGACGACCTCGGCGATCACCTCCTCGTCGACGACCCCGTCCACCTCTTTGGACCGGTCCCGCCACTTCTTCTGCATCTCCTCCTTCTCGGCCCGGAGGGCCTCGGCGGAGTCGCGCAGGCGGGCCGCTTCCTCGTACTCAGCGTTCTTGACCGCCTCGTCCTTCTGGATGCTCAGCCGCTCGATCTTCTCCTCGATCTCGGCGAGGTTCGGCGGCTTCGTCATGCTGCGGAGCCGGATGCGAGCCCCGGCCTCATCGAGCACGTCGATCGCCTTGTCCGGCAGGGCCCGGCCGGTGATGTACCGGTCCGACAGCTCCACGGCCGCGGTGACTGCGGCGTCCGTGATCTGCACGCGGTGGTGCGCCTCGTACCGATCCCGCAGGCCCTTGAGGATCTCGATCGCGTCCGTCTTGTTCGGCGGCTCGACCGTGATCGCCTGGAACCGCCGGGCGAGGGCCGCGTCCTTCTCGATGTACTTGCGGTACTCGTCGAACGTCGTCGCCCCGATGCACTGGATCTCACCGCGGCTCAGGGCGGGCTTGAGGACGTTGGACGCGTCGATCGCGCCCTCGGCCCCGCCGGCCCCGACGAGCGTGTGCAGCTCGTCGATGAACAGGATGACGTTCTTGGCCCGCCGGACCTCGTTCATCACCGCCTTGATCCGCTCTTCGAACTGCCCGCGGTACTTCGTCCCGGCGACCATCATCGCCAGGTCGAGCACGACGAGCCGCCGGTCGGCCAGCAGCTCCGGCACCTGCCCGGCGACGATCAGCTGGGCCATGCCCTCGACGATCGCCGTCTTGCCGACGCCGGCCTCGCCGAGCAGCACCGGGTTGTTCTTCTGCCGGCGGCAGAGGATCTGCACGACCCGCTCGATCTCGTTCTTGCGGCCGATGACCGGGTCGAGCGACCCCTCCTTCGCCAGCTCGGTCAGGTCGCGGCCGAAGCTGTCGAGCGCGGGGGTCTTGCTCTTGCCCTTGGACGGCTGCTTTTCCTTTTCGGGTTCTTCGCTTTCCACGCCGGCTCCCAGAAGGTTGAGGACTTCCTCCCGCACTTCTTCCAGCTTCAGGTTGAGGTTCATCAGCACCTGCGCCGCCACCCCGTCGTGCTCCCGCAGGAGCCCGAGCAGCAGGTGCTCGGTGCCGACGTAGTTGTGGTTCAGCTGCCGCGCTTCCTCGATCGCGTACTCGATGACCTTTTTCGCCCGGGGGGTCTGGGGCAGCTTGCCCATTGTGACCATGTCCGGGCCGCTCTTGACGAGCTTCTCAACCTCGAGCCGCACCTTCCGAAGGTCGACGTCGAGGTTCTTCAACACGTTCGCCCCGACGCCCGACCCTTCCTTCACCAGCCCGAGCAGGATGTGCTCGGTCCCGATGTACTCGTGGTTGAACCGCTGGGCCTCTTGGTTCGCAAGCGCCATCACCTTGCGAGCCCGATCCGTGAACCGTTCGAACATGTGCTCTCCTGTCCGGCCGCCCCGTTCCCCGGGGCAAAAGCCGCGTGTGACGCTCGCGAGGCCACTGGTGCCGACCCGCCGCCACCCGAAACGGGCTTCAACGGGAACGCGTCGACACCGACGAAATTTTCTCTGACGCTGGCCCGTGCGTGCGTTGCAGCATCCCATTCGGGACGCCGCCCGGCGCGACGGGAACCCGCGCCTCGGTTGAACGGAGCGATTCTAGGTCGCGCCAAGCTGTTATCAAGGAACGGGTTGACGCGGGCGCGAGTGTTTTTTTGGCAGCAGGTACGGGTTTTCACGCGCATATCGGCAGTCGAACGACCGTCAAACCGCCCGGCCGGACCGGCGGGCGGCAAGGCCCCGTAACGATCCGCTCGCGGGCACGCCGCCGGCCGTTGAGGTTGTCTCAATCGTGTCGCTCCCGCCTGCCGAACTAGCAGGGGCGGCCTCGGCTTGCGGCGGCGGCGGCGCACCCGGTTGAGACGGCCGGCCGGTTCGGCTATCACCCCCGGCCGGCAGCCGGACGTTGGCCCGCCGAACCGAGCCGCAACCGGAGCCCGCATGGACTTTTTCCGCAAGCTGTACGACCTGCTCCGCCACCTCGGGGACGACGCCAAGTGGCGCGCGCTCGTCGACCACATCGGTACGCCGAAACTGTACGTCGTGCTGTTCGTGATCGTGTTCGCCGAGACCGGGCTCGTCGTCACGCCATTCCTGCCCGGGGACTCGCTGCTGTTCGCCCTCGGGGCAATCGGGGCCCGCGACGTCGGCATCAACCTACCGCTGGTCACCGGCCTGCTGATCGTAGCGGCCGTGCTTGGCGACGCGGTGAACTACTGGATCGGCTACAACCTCGGGCCCGCCGTCTTCCGCCGGGGCGGGGACGCGAACCTATCCGTCCCGCCCGTGACCGGCGGGCCCACGGCCGACCCCGCCCCGAGGAAGCGGTCGCTAGCCGACAGACTGTTGAACCGCGACCACCTGCTCAAGGCGCAGTCCTTCTATGAGCGGTACGGCGGCAAGACGATCATCCTCGCCCGGTTCGTCCCGGTCGTCCGGACGTTCGCCCCGTTCGTGGCCGGCGTCGGGCGGATGAGCTACCTCCGGTTCCTGGCGTACAACGTCGTCGGCGGCATCGCGTGGGTGCTCGTCTGCGTCGGGGCGGGATTGGCGTTCGGCAAGCGGCAGTTCGTGAAGGATCACTTCGAGCTGGTGATCATCGTCATCGTCGCGATCAGCCTGCTACCGATGGCGATCGAGCTCGGCCGGGCGTGGCTGACGTCGAGGCGGGGCGGGTCGGCCGTGGTCGAGGGGACGGCGGTTGAAACGAGCGATTCGGCGGCGAAGGCCGACTGAACCGGCTGCCGAGCGGGTCTCAAACAAGGAAACTACGGGCTCGAACGGCGTTACCTCCGAGCGGCAGCTCCGCAAGAACTCGCGGCGGCAGCGCACTTGGCGGCGTCCGCGCCGTCACGGCCACAGAGGCCCGCCCTCTAGCCCGGCGGTCTCCGGCTGCCCGGTCATCAAGTTCGCATTCTGCACGGCCTGCCCGGCCGCCCCCTTGCCGAGGTTGTCGAGGACGCCGAGCGCGATCACGAGGTTCCGCACCGGGTCGGCGGCGTAGCTGACGAACGTGAGGTTCGACCCGGTCGCCCACTTCGTGTGCGGCGGCTTGTCGGTCACCCGGACGAACGGCCGGCCGGCGTAAAATGCGCGGGCGGCCTCCAGGCAATGTTCCGTCGTCGGCCCGGGCCGGCCGGCTGGGGTGCGGCAGTACACGGTGGACAGGATGCCCCGGGTCATCGGGACCAGGTGCGGCGTGAACACAAACCCGTCGGCCGGCTTGCCCGCCAGGGCGGCGATCGTCGCGACCATCTCCGGCATGTGGGTGTGCTTGAGCAGCCCGTAGGCGGCCAGGTCCTCGTTCACCTCGGCGTAGCCGAACTTGTTGTCCGCGCCGCCCCGGCCGGCACCACTCACACCGGTCTTGGCGTCGGCGACGATGTTGGCCGGCTCGACCAGCCCGGCGGCCAGCAGCGGGGCGACGGCGGCGAGCGTCGCGGCCGGGAAGCAGCCGGGGTTGGCGACCCGGCTCGCCCCGCGCACCTTGTCCGGCCACACGTCCGCCAGCCCGTACGTCCAGCCGTCGACGTACCGGTGGTCGCCGCCGATGTCG
>JAQGHJ010000807.1 GCA_028288905.1 Phycisphaerales bacterium
GGGGAACGTGTTTTTGCCGGCGTCGCTGCTGTTTGTCCCGGCCCACCCGCAGACCCCGGCCACGACGGCCGCCGTCGAACTGCTGACGGCCGACCCGGAGCTGACCCCGGCCGCACTGGCCGCCGCCCTCCAAGCCAAGCACCTGGAGCCTACTGACGTCGCCGCGGCTGGGGCGATCTACTACGACCTTCGGCGGGAGGCGGTCCGCGATCGGGTCGAGCAACTGTTGCCGACAGACTCGGCCCCTGACTCGCCGCCGTCCCGGTCGACCACCCCGACTGCCGCGAAGATCCCGACGGCCTCTGGGTCGGTGGCGGGTGCGGCATCGACGACGGCGGCCGGCCTGCCGGTGTCGGCGGCCGACGCCGAGGCCGTCACCCTCCGGCGGGCGTTGTTCCCACACCAGGACCCGACCGTCCCGTCCCCCGAGGGCCGGCTGGTCGACGAGGCCCGGAATTGGGTCCGGGCGGACCGGCTGCTCCTGCGGCTCGGCCGCCCGCCGGCTGGCGACGTGTCGGCGTACGTGGCGCGGAACCAGATCGTGCCGGCGGCCCCGCTGATCGGGGCGGCCGCCGCCAGCGGGTTCGTCGACTACTCGACCGCCGGGGACGGGACGGTCCGGACGGTCCCGCTGCTGATGGCCCACGGCGGCCGGCTGTTCGCCCAGATGGGGCTCCGGGTCGCCTGTCAATTGCTGGAGGTCGACCCGGCCGACCTGAAGGTAACCCCGTCGGCCGTCACGATCCCGGCCGGCACGCTCCGGGACGGCACCCCCCGGCCCGAACGCACGATCCCTGTCCGGACGATCGCCAAGACCGTGTCGAGCGGGCGGACCATCGAGTACCCGCTGGTCATGGACATCCCGTGGTTCGGCGGGCGGCAGTGGTACACGATGTACGATGGGCCCGCCGGCCGGACGCGGGCCCAGCACCTGCCGATCGGGCACGTGTACGGGGCGGTGCGGACCCGGCAGAAAATGGCCCGGGCGGCGGCCGAGGCGGACCGGGCCGCCCGCAACCTGCTGTCGATCGCCGGGGCGTTCGCGCCGGAGGTCGCCGACGGGGCAGCCGCGTACGAGCGGCGAACGATCGCCGGGGCCGACCCGGCCGCCGACGCCGCGACGGCCGCGTGGGTGCTGAAGCAGGTCGAACCGGCAGGCTTCGTCCCGGGCTCGCCAACCGACGGGCCGGCGGTCAGCGAGAAGGAACGGATCGCGATCCGGTCCGCCGACGCGCTGGCGGCCGTGGTGGCCGAAGCGGGCAAGCTGCCCGCCCAGCTCGCCGAACAGCGGGCCGAGCTGCGGGCCGCCCTGGCCGGCAAGGCGGCGATCGTCGGGTGGACGGCCACGTCGGCCGTCGCGGACCAAAAGCCGACCCCGCTGCACTCGGCCGCCCCGGGCGTCGTCATCCTCGGGGTGGTGGCCAACGCGATCCTGACCGGCGACGTGTGGCGGACGGCCCCGGACCCGGTGACCTGGGCCGTCGCCGTCGGGCTCGGGCTGCTGACGACGGTCGCCGTCGCCCGCCTCTCCCCGGTCGCCGGGACGGCGGCCGCCCTCGGGCTGCTGTGCGGGTACGGGCTGCTGAACGCGTTCGTCCTGTTCGACTACGGGAACCTGATCGTCGGCCTGGCCACCCCGCTGTTGGCCGTCGCCGCCCCGTGGGCCGGCGGCACGCTCGCCCGGCTGCTGATCGAGACCAAGGAGCGGCAGCGGATCACCCTCCGGCTCGGGTCGTGGGTCGACAAGGACCTCGTCGACTACGTGCTCGAGAGTAAGGACGAGACGATCTTCAGCGGCCAGCGGCGGGAGACGACGGTCGTGTTCACCGACCTGGAGGGATTCACCCGGCTTTCGGACGAGCTGAAGGAGGCGATCGTCCCGGTGCTGAACGACTTCATGGGCCGGGCGACGACGGTCATCAAGGCGCACCGCGGGTTCGTGAATAAGTTCCTCGGCGACGGGATCATGTACTTCTTCAACGCCCCGAGGCCGAACGTCGCGTTCGTCCCGGACGCGGTGGCGAGCGTCCTGGCGCTGCGGGACATGATGGCCGTATTCAACGCCGACCTGCAGACCCGGAAGCTGCCGCAGCTGAAGCTGCGGGCCGGCGTGACGACCGGGAACGTGATCGCCGGCGACGCCGGGTCGAAGGAGCACGCGGACTACACGGTGCTCGGCGACTACGTGAACCTCGCCGCCCGGCTGGAGTCGGCGAACAAGTACTTCGGGACGGCCAACCTGGTGACGGCTGAGACGAAGGCCAAGGCCGGCGACGGATTTCTGTTCCGCCCGGTCGGGGTGATCCAGGTGGTCGGGCTGTCGGCCGGGGTAATGACGTACGAGGTGCTGGCGTGGGCGAAGGCCGCCACGGCGGAGCAGACGGCCCTGGCCGCGGCCACGGCGGCGGTGGTCGACGCGTTCACCGCCGGCCTGGCGGCCGACTGCTTGGCGGCCGTGGGGCGGCTGGAGGCGGCGCACGGGCCGTCGAAGCTGGCGAAGGTGTACCGCGAGCTGAGCGAGCCGTACGCCGGCACGGCGGAGGGCGGCGGCGGGGAATCGGGCGGGGTAGCCGGCGGGATGCCGCGGCAGATCGTGTTGGACGCGAAGTGAGGCGGGCGGTGCCGGCTGCTGGCGTAGCCGGTCTCCCCCTCCGGCCGCCGCGTAGTCCTCAGCCCCGAAGGGGCGGAAGCATCATAGCCCCGGGTGATTGATGGCCGGGCGGGACGCCCGGACAAACCCTGGGTAGATCAGGAGAGGGAAATCGAAAGCCCCGAAGGGTCGGAAGAACCGGCGGGCATCGACCGTCGCGGCCTGCCGGCTCTTCCGCCCCTTCGCGGCTCCGGACCGTTGCCGTACGCTGACTTTTCCCGACCCGCCACGCTCGACCCACCCGCGGCTCCCGCCGCCGGCGGGCCGCGTCCCTCACCGCAGCTTCGTGTCGCTGTTGCTGATCCCGCGGAGGGCGAGCGTCAGGGCGTCGACGTTGCTGGCCAGCCGCTTGGCCTCGCTCACGTCGATGATCTGCTTGTTGAACAGTTCGGTCAGGTGCTGGTCGAAGCTCTGGCTCCCGCTCTCGCGGTTGCCGACCGCCCCCTTCAGCTTCTCGAACTCGCCCTCCATGATGTACTTCCGGACGATCGGGGTGGCCATCATGATCTCGTCGACCGGCACCCGGCCCTTGCCGTCCCGCTTTTTGGCCAGCCGCTGACACACGACGGCGTTCAGGTTCAGCCCCAGCTGGGTCTGCTGGAGCTCCTTCTGGCTCTCGTCGAACAGCGACACGCACCGCTCGATCGTCATCGGGGCGTTCGTCGCGTGGACGGTCGTGAAGACCAGATGGCCCGTGTCGGCCGCCCGCAGGGCGGTCGTCATCGAGTTGTGGTCGCGGATCTCGCCGATCAGGATCACATCCGGGTCCTGCCGCATCATCGCCCGCAGGGCGTAGTCGAAGCTCTCGGAGTCGGCCCCGACCTCGACCTGGCTCACGAGCGACATCGCGTTCTCGTGCTGGTACTCGATCGGGTCCTCGACCGTGATGATCCGCTCGGCCCGGGTCCGGTTGATCGTGCCGATGATCGCCGCCAGCGTCGTGCTCTTGCCCGACCCGGTCGTCCCCGACACGATCACGATCCCGCGGTGGAACTCGGAGAACTTCTCCAGTACCGGCGGCAGCGCCAGGTCCTCGAACCGCGGGATCTTCGTCACGATCCGCCGCATGACCAGGGCGTACCGCTCGCGGCTGTGGAAGATGTTCGTCCGGAACCGGGCGATGTTCTCGAACGGGTAGGCGACGTCGAGCGACCCCTTCGTGTCGAGGAGGTGCCGCTTCTCCTTCGGGTCCTGCTGCCGCTGGATGATCTGCTCGACGATCTCGGCCGTCACGTCGTCGGCCAACGGCCCGACGTCGAGGAACTTCGGCTTCCCGTCCACCCGGATCATCGGGACGCTGCCGGCCTGGAGGTGGATGTCCGACCCGTCGATCTTGATCGACGTCTTGAGGAAGTCGTGCAGGGTGAGCCGGCGGGGTTCGCCGACGGCCACCTGACCGGACGCGGCCGGGGCG
>JAQGHJ010000810.1 GCA_028288905.1 Phycisphaerales bacterium
GGCCGACCGGGCCAAGGTGCCGGTCGTCGTCCACACCATCCACGGGCTGGCGTTCACGGCGTCCACGAGCCGGGTCGTCAACCACCTGTACAAGGCGCTCGAGCGGCAGGCGGCCCCGCTGACGGACCGGATCGTGTGCGTGGCCGACGCGATGCGGGACCAGTCGCTGGCCGGCGGGGTCGGGCGGCCCGGCCAGTACGTGACCGTGTATAGCGGCATGGACACGGGCCCGTTCGTCCGCCCGCCGGTGCCGCGGGCCGACACCCGCCGGCGACTCGGGCTGGCGGGCCACCACGTCGTCGTCGGCACGATCGCCCGGCTGTTCCACCTCAAGGGGCACGACGACCTGCTCGACCTCGCCCCGGACCTGTGCCGCCGGCTGCCAGACCTGCGGTTTCTGTGGGTCGGCGACGGGCTGCTCCGCGGCGCGTTCGAACGCCGGATCGCGGCGATGGGTCTGGCCGACCGGTTCGTGTTCGCCGGGCTCGTGCCGCCGGAGACGGTGCCGGAGCTGACGGCCGCGATGGACGTGCTCGTCCACCCGTCCCGCCGCGAGGGGCTGGCCCGGGCGCTGCCGCAGGGACAGCTGGCCGGGTGTCCGGTCGTCACGTACGACGTCGACGGCAACCGCGAGGGGTTGGCCGACGGGCGGACGGGCTTCCTAATCCGCCCGTTCGACGTGCCGGCCCTCGGCGAGGCCGTCGCCCGTCTAACGACCGACGCCGACCTGCGTCGTAGCATGGGCGAGGCGGGGCGGGCGTTCGCGCTGGCCCGGTTCGACACGCCGGTGATGGTCGACGGGCTCGAGCGGGTGTACGCCGACGCGTGGCGGCAGAACCGGCCCGGGGAGGCGTGGGACGTGGCGGCGGGGCGGCCGGGGGCAAGCGCCTAGGGGCGGCGGCACGCTACGGGGTGCTACGGGTTGTTTTGTTACGAAGCGGGCGACCGGCGGGCCGCCGGGCGGAGCAAGATCGGTGACGATGGCGGATCAAATCAAATCAGGCTCGGCGGCGGGTCGTCCGCCCCGGCGAAATCGTTTAGGGCGAGCGACCGCGGTTGCCGCAGCCGTGGCCGTCGTGGTGGGCGGGGCGGCAAATACCTTCCCGGCGTCCGCCCTTGCCCAGTCGCCGGCGGCCGCGTCGGCACCGCCCGCCCCGAAGCGTCGCCCGCCCGTCGCCCCGTCGGACGGCAAGGGCTTCCCGGCCAAGCCGGCGCTGGAGGCGGACTTGGCCGCCCTCGACGACGAGGTGGCCGCGTACCTGCAGTTCCGCGGGGACGTGCCGGCGGACGGGGCGTCCCGGCTTGAGCTGCTGATCGACCTGCGGCTGATCGCCCGGTGGCTGCTGGCGGCAGCCGTCGCGGAGCGGCCGGACACCGACCTGCAGGTGGCCGCCGTCCTGCGGGCGGACGAGCTGGTCGCGACGGCCGTGGCGCTGCCGACCCAGTTCAAGGTGAGCCCGAAGCCGACGCCAGCCCAGGCCGACGCGATGGCGAAGGTGCATGCGCTGTCGTTCAAGCTGCCGGAGCTGAAGCAGGTGCGGCAGGCGGACGACGTGTGCCGGGAGGTCGGGCAGCTGCTGGTGTCGGCGGCGGGGCCGTTGCCCGCGGCGGACCGGCAGATCCCGCCGATGCGGCCGCCGGCGGTGCTCCGCCCGCCGCCATCGACAACGCCGGACCGAAAGCCGAAGCGGCCCGCCGGCCCGCCCGCCGCCCCGGCCGGCGACCCGCTCGCCCGGGCCGCGGCGCTGACCGTGGCGGCGCCGTTGAAGAAGCAGGTGTTGAACGTCGTCACGCTCGGCATGTCCGCCCGGACGGACGCGGCGATCGAGGCCGACCGCAAGGACGCCGCCGCGATCGCCGCCGTCGCCGACCGCGGGCTGGAGATGGCCGAGGGGCTGGCCCAGGGGACGGCCGTCGACGCCGCCGCCCGCCCGCAGATGGAGCGGCAGCTGGCCGACGGGCTGGCGCTGTTCGCCGACGCCCGCACCCGCGACGCCGGCCGCCGCCGCCTGTCCGCCCTCGACGACTACGCCGCCCGGCTGGCCCGGGTCCGCCGGCTGAACCTGCCGCCGGAGCTGCGGCAGCGGCTCGCCCCGGCGTTCGCGTACGCCGGCCAACACCCCGACGTAGCCGGCAAGCTGCTGGAGACGGTGGAGGGGTACCTGGAGGCGTGCGGGCGGATGGACGCCCGGGCCGCCGCCACCCAGCCGGCGGCGCTCGGCCAGCGGGAGGCGAAGGCCGTCGCCGAGGCGGTGAAGGCGGCGGCCAAGGCCCGGGAGGAGTTCCTCGCCGACGCCGCCGTGATGGGCCAGCCGGGGCAGCGGGTCGACGTGGCCGGGCTGCTGGCCCACGCCGACGCGCTGCGGCAGGCGCTCGACGCGGTCGACGCCTACGAGAAGGTGCCGGAGGCGGTGCGGGTGCTCGTCACGACCCGCCCCCGCCCGGCCGGGGCGCTGGAGCGGCGGGTGGCGACCCTGACGTCGGCCCTGCTGGACCCCCGCCCGTCGCCGGGGAAGGACGAGGCGGCCCGGGCGCTGCCGGAGCTCGTCCGCCTCGCCGACCTG
>JAQGHJ010000821.1 GCA_028288905.1 Phycisphaerales bacterium
GTGCTGCAGCCGCTGCTGGCCGCCGGCATCTTCGCGTTCGTGTTCGGGAAGGTGGCCGGGCTGGAGAGCGGCGGCGTGCCGTACTTCGTGTTCGCGTTCGCCGGGCTGCTGGCGTGGAACCTGTTCAGCGGCATCCTGACGAAGGCCAGCGGCTGCCTCGTCGGCAACCAACAGCTCATCAGCAAGGTGTTCTTCCCCCGCCTCGTCCTGCCGCTGAGCACCGTGCCGTCGGTGCTGGTCGACTTCGCCATCGCCGCGGTGCTGATGGCGTGCCTGCTCGTCACGAGCCGGCTCGCTCCCGGCCCGGCCCTGCTCCTGCTGCCGCTCTGGACGGCGCTGATCGCCGCCTTGGGGTTGGGGCTGGGGCTGGTGACGAGCGCGCTGACGGTCAGCTACCGGGACGTGCAGTACATCCTGCCGGTGTTCACGCAAATGCTGCTGTACGCCAGCCCCGTCGCCTACGCCGCGAGCAAGGTGCCCGAGGCGTGGCGGCCGGCGTACTACCTGAACCCGCTGGCCGGGCTAATGGAGGGGTTCCGGTGGAGCCTGTTCGGGACGACCCCGCCGCCGTGGGGGTCGGTCGCGTACGCGGCGGCCGTCGCGGCCGGGGTGCTTGTCTGGGGTGCTTTCGCGTTCAAGCGGATGGAGCGGAGGTTCGCCGATGTCATCTGAGAGCGACCTGGCGCTGTCCGTCCGCGGGCTGTCGAAGGCGTACACGATCGGGCACCGGCGGGCGGACGCCCCCAACACCTTGGCCGAGTCGCTGCTGGCCCGAGCCCGCCGCCCGTTCGGCCGGCGGGAGGAGCGGGAGGCGTTCCGGGCGCTGAACGACGTCAGCTTCGACGTGGCCAAGGGAGAAGTAGTTGGCATCGTCGGCCGGAACGGGGCCGGCAAGAGCACGTTGTTGAAGGTATTGAGCCGGATCACGGAGCCGACGGCTGGCGAGATCGACGTGTACGGACGCATCGGATCGCTATTGGAGGTCGGGACCGGGTTTCACCCGGAACTCACGGGCCGGGAGAACGTCTACCTGAACGGGGCGATCCTCGGCATGGGCAAGTCGGAAATCCGCCGGCGGTTCGACGCGATCGTTGCGTTCGCGGAGGTCGAGCGGTTCCTAGACACACCGGTCAAGCGGTACTCCAGCGGCATGTACACCCGTCTGGCGTTCGCCGTCGCGGCCCATCTGGAGCCCGAGATCCTGGTGATCGACGAGGTGCTGGCCGTCGGGGATCAGGCGTTTCAAGACAAGTGCCTCGGCAAGATGAAGGAGTTGGGACAGCAGGGGCGGACCGTGCTCTTCGTCAGCCACAACATGGGCGCGGTCGCACATCTCTGCGGGCGCGCGGTCCTTCTGGACGCGGGGCGGGTCAAGCTGATCGGATCGGCTGTCGACGTCATCCGGGCGTACCTCACCGATGCGGCCGGAACGACGGCGTTCAGCCGCGGCGCGTTCAGCGGGACGTTGGCCGGCCGGGTCCGGTTCCGCGACGTGTCGGTGTCTGGCGGGGACGGGCAACCCGCCAGCGCCCTGTCCCCGACCGCCCCGATCCGGATCGCCGCCCTCGGTGAAAGCGACCAACGGATCCCGGCCTATCGCACGACGCTGTCGATCTACCGCGACGGCGTGCGGCTGCTGACGATGCACGACGTACTCAAGCCCCTCGCGCTGCCGCCGGGGCCGTTCAGGGCCGACTATGAGATCCCCGCGTTCTTCCTTCGCCCAGGTGATTACTCCGTGGCGGTTGGCGGGTACCGGGACGGGATGAACGAGTACGTTTGGGGGACGGACTTGACCACCTTTACGATCGCGGAGGAGTGGTCCGACCAGTTCGACCCGATCAACATCGGGCTCGTGAACCTGACCCACACGGGGCGGCGTACCACTGGCACGGAAGCTGTCGTGTCACTGACTCCGACCGCCACGACCGCCAACCTCACGACGGCCGATCATGTCTAACGCAATCGCAGATGTCAGCGACGCTATCGACCGCGCGTGGTCCAAGCACGAGTCGAGTTGGGAGCCCGGGTACCGCCATTTCCCGGCGGTGATCAGAGCCCATGGGTTAATCACCGGTGCTGAGATCGGCGTCGCGTTCGGCGGACACGCCGAAGCGATGCTGTCGACCACAGACATAGCGAAGTTGTACGCGGTCGATAGCTACCGGCACCGAGCCGGGTACGACGACCCGATGAACCTGCCGCAGGACCAGTTTGATGCCTTGTACGCCCGCACGGTCGAACGGCTCGGGCGGTTCGGCAACAGATTCGAGCCAGTCCGGCTAGACTCGGTCGAGGCCGCACACGTGGTGCCGGACGGGCTGGACTTCGTCTACATCGACGCGGACCACTCCTACGAGGGTGCCCTGGGAGATTTGCAGGCATGGGCCCCGAAGATCCGCGAGGGCGGTGTCGTCGCTGGGCACGATTACGGGCATCCCGCCTTCCCCGGCGTGCGGCGGGCAGTGGACCAGTACTTCGACCGGTTCGGCTGGGCGGTGAACGTAGAGGGTGACGGCGTGTGGTGGGTCAAGACCCACCCTCTTCCGGTCACGTTCATCATCCCGGCGTACAACTGCCAGAGCACGGTCGCGGCTGCCGTAGAGTCGATCGTCGGCGGTGGCAACCTCACGGCGGACGACGAGATCGTCGTCGTCAATGACGCGTCGTCGGACGGCACGGCCGACGTGCTCGCCGGCCTTGCCGTTCGCTTCGCCGCCGTTCGTGTCCTCACCCACGCGCGCAATAAGGGCGGCGGGGCCGCGAGAAATACGGCGGTAGAAGCCGCCCGGCACCCGCTGATCTTCTGCCTCGACGCCGACAACCTGCTCTCGCCGAACAGCGTCGGGCCGCTGCGCCGATTCTTGTACCGAAGCGGCGAGGACGTCGCGGCGTTCGAGAGCATCCGCTTCTTCGACGCGGACGACGGGCGGGAGACACACGAGTGGGTCTATTCGAGGGAACGCTGGAACCTCGCGAGCTATCTAGCGGAAACCAAGGTGCCGGGCGCGAGCGGGAACTACCTTTTCACGAGGGAGAGTTGGGCCCGCGCCGGCGGGTACCCGGAGTTTGCGGGCGCGTTGGATACGTGGGGGTTTGGGCTGCGTCAGGTTGCCACGGGATCGCGTATTGTTGTGCTTCGCGGGTCACACTACCGCCATAGGCAAGGCCACGATTCGTACTGGGTTCGGCACGGTCGGGCCAACGTTCCAAGCCTTTCCGCGCTACAGGTGCTGATACCGTTTTTGCACATGATCCGAGATTCGGACGTGGGTTACCTCATGGGGCGAGGCCGGAATAATTGGTTCGAACGCGTGGCGGTCCGGCCGCTACGCGTCAAGCGGGAATACGTCGACGGGGGCACCGACCGGGGGGAGGGCAACGCGCCGCCCGCGGCGGCCGGACCCGTCGCGAGGTGCCGACGGGCCGCGGGGCGGATCGCCCGGCGGTTAGGCGTCCGCTGAACCGCCTGTACCGGAACCCGCCAGCCCGGTTTTTGCTCGCAACGTCCGTGGAGACGGCGGCACGTAACGCTCGAGGCACATGTGATGAACATTTTCGTGCGTGCGTTGCGGAGCGCGGTCCGTAGGTGGAGAGCCGGAATTCGATTCCGGGCTTACAGGCGGGAGTTCTCGACGTATGCCGCCATGAGTCGGCGCTCCGGGGAACGGCTTGCCGTCCGCTGGGAGGACCACTTCCCTCAGTTGGGGGACCGCACCGTCAAGACCGCCTTCGACCCGCACTACACATATCATCCCGCCTGGGCCGCCCGGGTTCTGGCCGCCGAACGACCGGCCAAGCATGTGGACATCTCGTCGTCGCTGCAGTTCGTCGCAATGGTTTCGGCATTCGTTCCGGTCGATTTTTACGATTACCGCCCGGCGGACCTACGTCTGAGCCAATTGTCGACCGCTTCCGCAGACCTGACGCGACTGGCGTTCCCGAGTGACAGCGTTCGGTCCCTGAGTTGCATGCACACGATCGAGCACGTCGGCCTTGGTAGGTACGGCGACCCGCTCGATCCCGATGGTGACCTCAAGGCCGCAAGAGAACTGACACGAGTACTGGCGCCGGGCGGCCTCCTGATCTTTGTCACCCCCGTGGGCCGCCCGCGCGTCTGCTTCAACGCTCATCGCGTTTACGCGCATAAGCAAGTGTTGGAGATGTTCGCTGTATTGCAGGTCGAGCGCTTCTCCCTACTGCCGGACGACATCTCCGGGGGGTTAATTGATGACGCTCCCGAGGCGTTAGTGGACGCACAAGAATACGGCTGCGGTTGCTTCGCTTTCCGGAAGCCGATGTCGCTCGCACCGCGGGCGTAAATCTCCTTCGAAAACTTCGGCTCCGGAGCGTCCCGCGGCAGGTATCCCAAACGTGCACTCGCGGCGTGTCGCAGATGATCATAACGACGCTTATCAGCGGATTGGGGAACCAGCTCTTCCAGTACGCGGCCGGGTTCGCGCTGGCCAAGCGGCTCGGGACGACGTTGCGGATGGACACCCAGTTCTACCAGCACAACAACTTGCGGCCGTATGAACTCGGCCGGTTGTGCGTCTCGGCAAAACCGCTCACGGCCGCTGACCGGTTCCGCATCCGCGTCAGCACCAGCGTTGCCGCAGCCGGACCGACGCGAACCCTGAAGCAGCAAATCGCCCGGGCACTGCCGATCCGTCGTCTCACCCTCGCGGACGACCTCGTTGCCGGGTGTGACCCCGCCATCGTCGGCGCGCCCGACTACACGCTCATCCGCGGGTACTGGCAGAACGAGGGTTACTTCGCGGACTGTCAAGCGGACGTCCGGCGCGAGTTCGCGTTTCGCTCCCCGCCGGACGCGTCGAACGCGGCCGTGCTCGCCCGAATCCGGGGTCGGCCGTCGGTCTGCCTTCACGTCCGGCGCGGCGATTACCTGAACCCCGCGGAGGTGGTTGCCCCTGCCCCACTGCGGTACTACGCCGACGCGATCGCCTGGATGCGGGCCCGCGTTCCGGGGGCGGCGTACTACGTGTTCAGCGACGACCCGGAGTGGGCCCGCTCCAACCTGCCCGTCGCGGGCGCGACGTTCGTCACCCACAACACGGGCAAGAACGACCCGGAGGACCTGCGGTTGATGTCCGCCTGCGACCACTTCGTCATCGCGAACAGTACGTTCAGTTGGTGGGGGGCGTGGCTGGCGGCGTCCCCGGGGAAGCTCGTGGTCGCACCCCGCCAGTGGTTCTCCAAACCGAACGCGAACGAAGCGCACATCGTTCCGGACCGGTGGGTTCGGCTCTGACCCGCGGGTGCGGCGCAGGCGATCGCGGGTCAATTGTCCGCACAGGTCGGCCCGCCCCTATGGACGCGACCGTCCCGTCACGGGGCCCGGAGGCATCGATGCACGAAGTCGACGTCGTCATCCCCGCGTACAACGCGGAGCGGACCGTGGCCGCCGCGGTCGCGAGCGCCCTGTCGCAATTCCCGGTCGTGCGTCGCGTCGTGTGGGTGGACGACGGGTCGACCAATCGAACGGCGGGGGCGGCCGCGATGCCAACTACATACTTGTAGCTATGATGTTCGCTATTGCCCGGCCTGATCCCATTTGGTGCCATCTGTCGGGAAAGGCTTGGGCGGGAGTCTTACGGTTCTTCCGCTGGTGGCTCAACCTCCGGGCAGTTTGTGAACGGTTGCCATTCCGATCCGGCATCAACGTGTGCAATCTCACCGTCTTATCGAAGGTCGCCGGAGCGGCCGGAACCTGATTGTCAAGGAGGTATTGAATTCGCGAGATGCCACCCGCTTCTGCGATCGGAATGGTGCCCGCGGCCCGCCTGCAGGTG
Source organism: Phycisphaerales bacterium (assembly GCA_028288905.1). Lineage (GTDB taxonomy): Bacteria > Planctomycetota > Phycisphaerae > Tepidisphaerales > Tepidisphaeraceae > Humisphaera. The sequence continues at coordinate 5,814 of JAQGHJ010000821.1, forward strand.
AGCGTGATCGTCCCGTGCTACAAGCAGGCGCACTTCCTCCACGCGTGCGTCCGGAGCGTCCTCGATCAAGGGCGGGACGACGTTGAGGTCGTCATCGTCGATGACGGATCGCCGGACGACACCGCTGTGCTTGCGGCCGGGTTCGGGCCGCCGGTGAAGCTGGTGCGGCAGCCAAATTGCGGGCTGCCGGCTGCCCGGAACGCCGGAGTGCGGGCGGCCACCGGCAGCTTGCTGATGTTCCTCGACGCCGACGACGCCCAAGCTGCCGGGGCGATCGCGGCGGTGATGGCCGTCGCCGCGGCCGATCCCACGGCTGATGTTATGTGCGGCGGTTGGCAAGACATGGACGCGGGCGGGACCCCCGGCGCGGAGCACGCTCCGCCCGCTGCGGAAGTCGACCCGTGGCGATTGCTGTTGCCGCACAACGCGGCCCCGCCATGTTGCTGGGCCGTGCGCCGGACTGCCCTAGCGGCGGTCGGCGGCTTCCACTAGGACCCCAAGCTCTACGTGCACGAGGACTGGGATTTGTGGCTGCGGCTCGCGGCGGCCGGCCGGCGGTTCGCGACTGTGCCGGCGGTCGTCGGGTTGTACCGATTGTCCCCGACGTCGATGTCA
>JAQGHJ010000833.1 GCA_028288905.1 Phycisphaerales bacterium
CCGAGGGGATCAAGCTCGACCCGCAGTCGTTGAGCCGGGAGCGGTTGCAGGCCGAGGCGTGGGCGATCATGGAGCCGCGGGTGCGGGCGGAGGCTGTCAAGCTCAAGGACCAGTTCATGGCCGCCCGAGCCCACCACAAGGGGTCGGACGAGCTGCGGGCGGTGGCCGAGGCCGCCCGGTTTGGGCGGGTCGGTACGCTGCTGGTCGACGGCACTCGGACCATCCCCGGCCGGTTGGACCCGATTGCCGGCGGCGTCGTGGCCGCGCCCGATGTCGAGGACCCGCGCGTAGACGACGTGCTTGACGACCTGGCCGAGGCCGTGCTGCGGACGGACGGCGACGTCCTCGTGCTCCCGCCGGACCTGATGCCGACGGACGCGGGGCTGGCCGCGATTTACCGGTACTGACGGCGCTGCCGGACCTGCGGCGAAGGCGACACATTCGGCGGGGTGGTCGCGCGGGCACCCGCCCGTTCGGCCGCCCCGCCGGTAGGCATACCGGGACCGCGCCGGCTCGAAGCAACGCGGTCCCGGTAACGAAGGCGAGGCGGGCGGCCCCAGCGGCCGCCCGCCTCGCCCTGTTTGGCTCTCCCGCACTTCCGGCTTCCCCCCGCCTACCTCGCTCAACGCAAGCCGCCAGAGTACCGCGGAGACGGCCTCCCGCCGTCGGGACGGGCTTCTGATGCACACCCACAGCGATCGGCCGCCCGCGGCTGATCCCGGGCGGCCGATCGCTACTCAAGGCCGACTGACTACTTCCCGCGCCCCGCCTTCCCGCCATGCAGCTTGCCGGACGACGCCTTATTGGCCGGCGTCGACGGCACGTCGTTACGCGTCTTGCGGCTATTCGGTCCGGTCGAGTTCTGGGTGCTCCGGCTGTCCTCCTCGGTCACGCGACTCCGCAGCTTCTTCTTAGCCATCTCGAACCTCGGTGGTGGTGAAACAGGAACGGCGCGCGCCGGCGCGTCAAACTCAACCGCCGGCAATGGCGGTGCCACATGCGCGAACGTGGCTGCATGCCGCGGCAATCCGGAAATTTGCACCACGTTCGTGGTGGCACTTGTCGCTATTCGATGGTGTCACAAGCGGAGTCGGATACCAGGCACTACGCCGGGCACGGTTCGTACGGGTTCCGGCCGCACCCCGAGGCACCGCCGTGACGCGTCGGCCGCGTCAACTTTGCCGGCACCGCTCCGAGCGGCGCCCGCACGACTTTGCGACGGCGGCAATAAAGGTCGATGTTCGGCCGCCGCGGCGTCGCAACTCGCGTCCAGCGATCGGGTTTCGCGGAAGGCGGCGTCGGCTGGTTCGCGGTTCGCAACCGGTTCGGGCCGGCAACGCCGGGCGGGGACGGTCGTCGGAGCACGGCGCCGCCCCCATCACGCGGGCACCGGCGGCAACCGACCGACAGGTGGGTGGTCGCCGACCCGCGGTAGGCTTCTCGATGTGCGGCCAGGCGGCCATCCAATCCGCCATCCCGGCCGTGACTCCCGCAACCCCTCCGTGTCCAAGGAGCTCTTTCTGATGACTCTCATGCTCGACCTGCCGACCAACCGGGCAGGCGCTCGCCAAGCCCGCCCCGCCGCCCGCCGACACTGCGGGGCCGTCGCCCTGCCGGACGGGTCGGTCCGGTGGCGGGTGTGGGCCCCGAACGTGCCGGACGCCAAGCTGCTCCTGCTCGACGGCGACCACCGAGAAGTGGTCCCGATGGACCGCGAGGGCGACGGGTACTTCGTCCACACCCGGCCCGGTGTCCCGCCCGGCCAGCTGTACAAGATCTGCCTCGACGGGTTCGAGTGCCGGGCAGACCCGTGCTCGCTCTGGCAGCCGCAGGGCGTGGCCGGGCCGTCGGCCGTGTACGCCCCGGAGCGGTTCCCGTTCACGGACGACGGCTGGAAGGGCGTGCGGCGGGAGGACCTGGCCCTGTACGAGCTGCACGTCGGGACGTTCACGCCGGCCGGCACGTTCGAGGCTGCCATCGACCGGCTCGACGACCTGCGGGACCTAGGCATCACCGCGATCGAGGTGATGCCGGTCGGGCAGTTCCCGGGCGGGCGGAACTGGGGGTACGACGGCGTGCTGCCATACGCCGCCCAGGACACGTACGGCGGGCCCCGCGGGCTCCAGACCCTGGTCGACGCCGCCCACTCTAAGGGCCTCGCCGTCATCCTGGACGTGGTCTACAACCACCTGGGGCCGGAGGCATCGTACGTCCGGGAGTTCGGGCCGTACTTCACCGACGCGTACAAGACGCCGTGGGGGGCGGCCGTCAATTACGACGGCCCGGGGTCCGACGCTGTCCGGCGGTTCGTGCTCGACAACGTCCGGATGTGGCTGGAGGAGTTCCGGCTCGACGGGCTCCGGCTCGACGCCGTCCACGCGATCTACGACCTGGGTGCCACGCACATCCTCCGCGAGGTGCAACAGGTCGTGGACGAGGTGCAGGTCCGCACCGGGCGGACGAAGCTGATCGTCGCCGAGAGCGACCTGAACGACCCGCGGGTGCTACACGAGCCGGAGCGGGGCGGGCACGGGTTCGCGACCCAGTGGGCGGACGACTTCCACCACGCGGTGCACGCGTTCCTGACCGGCGAGCGGAGCGGGTACTACACGGAGTTCGGCTCGACGGCCGACCTGGCCGCGGCGCTGCGCGCGCCGTACCTGCGGGCCGGCCAGTACAGCCGGCACCGCGGCCGGCGGCACGGCGCGTCGCCGGAGGGGCTGTCCGGGGACCGGTTCGTCGTGTGCGTCCAGAACCACGACCAGGTCGGGAACCGGGCGGTCGGCGACCGGCTGACCACGATCCTGGCCGCCCAGGGTCAGGCCGGGGCGGCGAAGGTCCGGCTGGCGGCGGGGCTGATGCTGCTGTCGCCGTACCTGCCGATGCTGTTCATGGGCGAGGAGTACGCCGAGTCCCGGCCGTTCCCGTTCTTCTGCTCGTTCGCCGGGCCGGAGTTGGTGGAGGCCGTCCGGCAGGGCCGGCGCCGGGAGTTCGCGGACTTCATCGACGCGACCCACACCATCCCCGACCCGGCCGCCGCCGACACGTTCCGGTCCGCCAAGCTGACGTGGGCGTGGCCGGAGGGGACGGACCACGCCGGGGTCCGGCACCTGTACCAAGACCTTCTGGCCGCCCGCAGGCGGTGGCCGGCGATGAAGAACTACGACCGCCGTGCCGTCCGCGGCCTGCCCGAGGGGGCGGCCGAGCCCGAAGTGGTCGAACTGGTCCGCGGCGAGACGTCGGCACCAGCCGGCGACGGACTCAGCACCGATTCGCTGGCGGTGTACTTCAATCTGACCGGTCGTCCTCAGCCGTTGCCGGCCGAGGCACTGCGGGGCCGGGTTGTGTTGTTCGCGTCCGAGGCTGCCCGCTACGGCGGCGCGCGGGCGGACGGCGACGATGCCGCCACCCTGTTGCCGTTCGAATGCATCGCCGCCGGTCCCGAGCATTGGGGCAAGGCCGGCGCTTAGTGCGGAACAGCTGGAAATGAATCTGGAGTATGTGGGAGCCCGTCCGGAATCAGGTCGCGCAGTCGCCGGGAGCCGACCGTTCCGGCCGATCGGGATGAAGCCATGAACGCACCGAGCGGTGACAAGACGGCGACCGGGCGTAACACCGGCCCACATTGGCGATGCCGCCTCGCCGCGCTCGCGATGCTGATGGCCGCCGGCGGCCAGGGGGCAGGGTGCGCCCAAGCGGTTAAGCAGGCCGCCCGGGAGGCCGCCCCGCCGGCGGCGAAGTCCGCCATCGTCGAATTGGCCAAGCCGGAGAACCAAGGGACGTTGAACGCGGTCGCCGAAGCCCCTGGCGTCCGCCGGCTCGGCAACGCGGCAGGCCAAGGCGTCGGACAGGGCATGCTGGACTACGTGTTCGCGCTCGTGACAGGGGACGCGACCGGGGCCGACCCCCAGACGCCGACAACGAGCCCGGTCGCGACGGGCGCGAGCCGCCCCGCCGCTGCGGCGGCGTCGGCCGCGGCCCGGGCGGGCGGCAGCATCAGGTCGTCGC
>JAQGHJ010000842.1 GCA_028288905.1 Phycisphaerales bacterium
CCGCTCGACGTGGGGCAGGACCGGACGCCAGCTCACCAGCCCGCGGCGGACGGCGTTCGCGGCGACGATCGCCTTGCCGGCGGGTGTGACCGGGCCGGTCGACCGCTGGGCATTGCGGCGGTTGGCCAACACCTTCCGCGGCGACGCGGTACTCGCGAGCTTGGCGGCCGCGGTCGTCGCCAAGGCCGTAGTGGTCGCCGCGGGTTCGGAGATCGTGTTGTCGGTCATGACTTGGTTTCTCCTAAATCATCGGGATGGACGGCACGGATTGACCGGCCGGTATCACGGCGTTTCGTTGCTTCCTCCCGGGGCCGAGCTAGCGGCCTGAGACCGAGGAGGGGCGAGGAGACGGCGGAGTGCCTCGGCCTTCTCGGCGTCGGTAATGGGGAGGCGAAGGATGGCGTCGACGGCCGCGGCGAACGTCGGTCCGCTTGCGATCTGGGGCGTGGTACAAGCCGAGGCACAAGCACTCTGTTTGTAATCTTTAAGTGCTTGCAGAGCGCGACTTGGTACAGGGAGCTTCCGGCCTTCCAAGCTGAACGTCGAGGGTTCGAATCCCTTCGCCCGCTCCTGAAGACCGCCGCTGACACTTGCTGTCAGCGGCGGTTTTGTTTTGGGGCTTAGGAAGCAGACGAACGGCCTGAGGTAGACTTTACCTCGGTGCCGCCGTGCGCAACTGCTACTACCGACGCTCGAAGCTCACCGCCGCGCGTTTTCGCCGCATCCTGCGGCTGTTCTGCCTGGACCTGACCGCGTCGGACGCGGCGCGGCTGACCGGCGTCTCCGTCCGGTCGGTCAACGACATCTACCTCAAGCTCCGGGTCCGGCTGGCGTACGAGTGCGAGCGCCGGCGGCCGTTCAAGGGCGGGGAGGTCGAGGTCGACGGGTCGTACTTCGGCCCGCGCCGGGTCCGGGGCAAGCGGGGCCGGGGCGCGGCGCGGAAGACCATCGTGTTCGGCATCTTCAAGCGGGACGGGCGGGTGTACACCGAGTTCGTCCCCGACTGCTCGAAGGCGACGCTGTCGGCCGTGATCCGGGGCAAAATCAAGCCGGAGGTGGTGGCCCACTCGGACGGCTGGCCGGGGTACGACGGCCTGGTCGACGTCGGGTACGCGAGGCACTTCCGCGTCCACCACGGCCGGAACCAGTTCGCCCGGGGCGACCGCCACATCAACGGGATCGAGAGCTTCCGGGGGTACGCCGAGCGACGGCTGGCCAAGTTCAACGGCGTGCCCGAGGACACCTTCTACTTCCACCTGAAGGAGACCGAGTACCGGTTCAATTTGCGTCGCGGCGACCTTTACGCGACGCTCCTGAAGGTGCTCAACGCGACCCGATCTGACCTCGGACGCCGTTCGTCTGCTTCCTAAGCCCCTTGTTTTAGTGCCGGCGCGGCGACCGAACGATAGCGAGGGCGGCCCGCCGGGCCGCCCTCGCTCTGGTTTACGCCACGGCCGTCCGGCCACCCTCACCGCCGCCGCTCACAGTAGCAACTGGAACTGCCCGCGGAGCACGAACTGGTCCTGGTCGTTCGGCTGGGCCAGGATGCCGGCCCCGTTCAAGTCGATCGGCGACCCGTTCGGCAGGTACATCAGGTCGAGCGTGAATTTCGCCGCGTGTCCGCGGAGATAGTAGTTCGCCCCGACGGTGAACTCGTGGAGGTGGTCCGACACACGGGCAGCTGCCCCGAGCGTGCCCGTCCCGGTCGGGGCGTCGTCGTCGAGCGACGTGTAGCTGTACCGCCCGAACACCTCCCACTGCCCCTGGGCGTCCAGCAGGTACGACACCTGTCCGACGAAGCCCCAGTCGTACGGGCTGCCGTCGGCCCCGGCTGCCACCGTCCGGAAGTCGCGGGCGAGCCCAACGTACGCGGCGTACGCGGCCAGCCCCTTGACGGCCGCCGGCTCCCACTGGACGTCGACCGTGTGGAAGTACGCGTTGTTGTTGTTCGACCCGTCGACGCTCCCGCCGACCCCGACCACCAGCAGGTCCTTCGTCGTCCCCAGGGCGGTGAAGTCCTCGTAGTTCTTCCAGTCCCCGAACACCTTGTACTCGGCCCGCCCGCTGACGCCCCACTGCGGGTTGTTGATCCCGAGCAGGGCCGACCCGCCGCCGGAGTCGGTGAAGATCGTGTTCCGGCTGCTGAACCCGTCGTTGTAGTTGGCCGACGCCCGGAACGGGCCGCCGTCGTCGTAGACCACTTCCACGCCCTGGACGTAGTTTTCCGAGTTGTTCCCGCCGCCGGCGAGCACGTCGTGCAGCACCGACCGTTCGACCGCCAACTGCCGCTTGGAGCTGACGGCCGTCTCGTGGTCCCACCCGTCCAGGAACGTCCCGGCCCGGACCGAGAACGGCGTGCCCTCGAAGAAGTACTTCACCCACCCCTCGTCCAGCACCGGCTGCCCGGCCGTCCGGTTCGTGTTCCACTGGAACCGGTACGTCAAGTTCTTCGTGAAGATGTTCCCGTCGAACGCGAACTTCAGCCGCCGGACGTCGAACCCGTTCTCGTAGTCGTCCGACTCGGCGACGCCGTTCTTGCTCTCCTGCCGGAAGTTCGCGATGTACCGCAGTTGCAGGAACACGTTCGGGTTCAGCGTAAACCGCCCGTCCTCGCTCTGGATGAGGAACTTGCCCTGGCTGTACCCGGCCGTGAACCCGCTGGCCTGCAGCAGCTGGCTCCGCCGGTCCGCGTCCGACTGGACGTCGGTGACCGTCTTACCGACCAGAGCCGCGTCCACCTGATCGACCTTGGCGGCCGTCCCCTGCTGGGCGCTCTCGAGCCGGGCCACCTTCTCCTGGAGCTGGCGGAGCTGGTCGACCAACTCCTCCTTCGTCGGCTCGGCGGCCGCGACGGCGAACGTCCCGGACATGGCGACAACCCAACCGGCGAACGCGGTCACCTTGATCGGACGACTTTGCTTCACGGTCTGCTCCACGGATGTTCTCCTCCAACGTGCCGGGGGCGGCGGCCCCTCCCTCGCCACACGGCGGGTCAGCACGACGCGCCGCCGCCGCCGCCAATTCTTCAGGCGGCTCGACTTCCCCAAGCCGCGGACGGGGTAACAGCGACGGCTGCCAGACTGAGCGGCGTCGCCTCACTGGATTCCCCCGCCCGCGTACCGAGCTGTGCGGGCCGCAGACCTTAACCTTGGAGAAATGGCCGTCAAGGTCGAATACCCAGTCTATACGGAGAATTAGTAGAACATGAATCACCTGTGCTCGCCGATGACTCCAAATTCCCTCCATGCCCGACGCTCCAGGTGCTGTGAGTTTCCCGAGCAACCCGCTAACAACGGGGTCTGGCCGACAGACGCGGCACCGAGCCGGCCCGCGAGCCCGTTGCGGGTGCGGCGGCGGGTCGTCGAGTTGAACGGGGTGGGGTAGCCCACCGCGGCTGCAACCCCGGCCGACCGGCGCGGTCACGGGCCGGGTGCCGGCGTCGTCGCGGGCGGCGGGGATTCGGGCGTCAGCCGCTGGGCCTCTAACAAACCCAGCGCCGCCATCAGGTTGACCTGCGACTGGTTGTAATGCGCCACCGCGTCGGCGTACCGGAGCCGGGCGGCATCCAACTGGTCCTCGGCCTGTAGCACGTCCAGGAGAAGAAGCGTTCCTTCCTTGAGGTTCGCCTGGGCGAGGCGCAGCGCCTCCTCGGCCGACTGCACCTGCTCGGTGGCGAAGGGGACCAGGGCGGCGTTCGTCAGGCTCGCCTGCTGGGCCGCCACCACTCCCGCGCGAACCTCTTCCAACTGCCGTTCGGCGTCCAGCGCGGCGGAGCGGAGCGTGGCCCCGGCGGTCTTGACGTTGCCGAACGTGGAAAGGCCTAGTGCGAACCCGGCGCTTGGCGAGGCCCGCTGCTGCTCGTGAATCCCCGCGGTCTGGAAGCGGCCGCGGGTGCCGAGCCCGCCGTAGGTGTACGCGGCTTGCAGTTGCGGGCCGAGCGCACCCCAAACGACTGCCCCCTTGTCCGCCTCGGCGGCCGCCAGAAGGATGCGAGCGGCCTTCAGGTCGGGCCGGTACTGAACTGCCATGCCCAACAGATGGTCGATATCCAGGTCCTCGCGGACGAGCGTCACCTGCGCGAGCTGCGTCGGGCTGGGCACGAGGGTGACGACCGGGTCCAAATGAAGCGTGACGGTCAAGGCGACGGAGGCTTGGTAGAAGGCGTTGACCGCCAGGAGCAAGTCCTGTCGGCGGCCGGCCAGGAAGGCCCGGGCACGCATTTCGTCCGCGGGGAGGCCGGCCCCGGCTTTGGCGCGCAGATTCGTCAGGCGAAGCGCCTCTTCCGCCTCGGCCGCGGCCCGTCGGGCCACGGCGACCCGGGCCTGGGCGAGCATCAGGTCGTAATACTGGACGGCCGCCGCGCGGACCGCGTCCAGTTCCGCCGCCTGCTCCTGCTGCCCGGACGCCTCCAGCCGCCGCTTCGAGGCGACGATGTCGTAGTAGATCCGGCCGGGGTTCACGATCCATTGGAGCGTGATCGCGGGCAGGAGGTTGTTGAAGTTGGTGAAGGCGAGCGACCCGTTCGCGTTCTGGTTCGCGCCTTCCAAGTGTTGGTAGGTGAGGGCCGGCGCGATGACGGGAAGGACGGCCTCGACGCTGCTCTCGTACCGCCCGCGGGCCGCCTCGACCCGCTCGCGCGCCTGACGGATGTCGATGCTCCGAGCCGTCGCGACCCGCGCCACGGTGCCCAGGTCCACTGCGAGCATCTCGCGGTACATGGGCCGGACCTCGGCGCCCGTGAGCTGAAACGCGGCCGTCGGCTGGGTCGCGGGCGCGACCGACGGCAGCGAGGGCCTGGGAGCTGCCTGGTCGGCACACCCGGCCGCGCCGAGGAGGACGCAGACGGAGGCCCGCCGCGCGGAGAACGGTCGTCGTTCCAACATAAGCCTCTTCCCTGCCTCGTCCCATGCCCTGGTGCCGGGGCGCTACTTTTGCGGGGCGGCGCCGGCGTCACGGGGGCTTGGGTCGGTGGTCAGCGTCACCTGCGCGTACATCCCGGGCCGCAGCGCCCCGGCCGGGTTCGGCAGGTCAACTTCGGCCCGCATCGTCCGGGTGGCGGGGTCCACGGACGTGGCGATCCGCGTGACGGTCCCGGAAATCACCTGCCCGGCAGAACCGGGCAACCGGACGTCCGCCTTCGCGCCGGGACGGACCGCGGCGGCGCTGGCCTCGGGGACCTCGCAGAACACGCGGACCACGTCGAGCTTCTGGCAGGTGAAGAGCGGGGTCGTGCGGCTGGCGGTCGCGGCTTGGACGAGGTCGCCGGGGTTCACCAGCCGCCGGGTCAGGACCCCGTCGAACGGCGCGATGATCTTCGTGTACGCCAGGAGC
>JAQGHJ010000893.1 GCA_028288905.1 Phycisphaerales bacterium
GCGGTGGACGAGGGGTCCTTCGCTCCGCTCAGGATGACATCCGTGGGGGAGGGGCGGGCGTCCCTCAAGCCCGTCGCCCCGCCACGACGCCCGTCCTCGTGCCTCCCGGCACCCACGCGGCCCCGCCGCTCGCTTCATTCCGCTCGGCGGCTCACGCCGCCCCGCAGTTCCCTCCCTACACCGCCGCCTTCGCACTCACCAGCTGCTCCCGCCGGTTCAGGCTCCGCAGCCGGTTGATCGCGGCGAGGTACGCCCGGGCGCTGGCTTCTAGGATGTCGGTGCTCCGGCCCCGGCCGCGGATCGTCCGGCCGCTGTGCTCCATCTCCACCTGCACTTCGCCCAGAGCGTCCTTCCACTTCGAGAGCGACTGCACTCGGTAGTCGACCAGCGTCACCTCGATCTTCGTCAGCCGCTGGATCGCCGAGTAGATCGCGTCGACCGGGCCGTCGCCGACGCTGGCGTCCGTGACTGTCTCGCCGGTGCTGTCCCGGAGCGTGACCGTGGCCGTCGGGGTCGTGTTCGTCCCGGCCACGACCTGGAGCCCGACCAGTTCCCACAGACTGGCTGACACGTCCAGTTGCTCGTCTATCAGCGACTCGACGTCCTCGTCGAACACCTCCTTCTTCTTGTCCGCCAGCGCCTTGAACCGGCCGAACGCCGACTCGACCTGCTCCTCGGTCAGGGCGTACCCCAGCGTCGTCACCCGGTCGCGGAACGCGGCCCGGCCGGAGTGCTTGCCCAGCACCAGCACCGTCGTCGGCAGCCCGACGGTCGCCGGGTCCATGATCTCGTACGTCTGGCGGTTCTTCAGCATCCCGTCCTGGTGGATTCCACTTTCGTGGGCGAACGCGTTCCGCCCCACCACCGCCTTGTTCCGCGGGACGGCCAGCCCGGTCAGCGCGCTGACCATTCGGCTCGCCGAGTAGATCTTCGTCGAGTCGACGCGGGTCCCGACGTTGAAGTAGTCGGCCCGGGTCCGCAGGGCCATCACGACCTCCTCCAGCGCCGCGTTCCCGGCCCGCTCGCCGATCCCGTTGATCGTGCACTCGACCTGCCGGGCCCCGGCCTCGACGCCGGCCAGCGAGTTGGCGACGGCCATCCCCAGGTCGTCGTGGCAGTGGGTGGACAGGACGATCTTCCGCTCCCGCAGCACCGGCAGCTTCGCCAGCAGGTGCGAGAAGATCTCGCCGTACGTCTTCGGCGTGGCGTACCCGACGGTGTCCGGCAGGTTGATCGTGGTCGCGCCGGCCTCGACGGCGGCGTGGACCATCTCCTCGAGGAACTCCATCTCGGTTCGGCTGGCGTCCTCCGGGCTGAACTCGACGTCCGGCGTGTACTGCAGCGCGTGCCCGATCGACCGGACGGCCAGCTTCAGGATCTCCTCCTTCCCCTTCCGCAGCTTGTGCTCGCGGTGGATCTTGGAGGTGGCGCAGAACACGTGGATGCGGCCGCGGCCGGCGGCCGACGCCGGGGCGACCGCCTCCCCGGCACGGTCGATGTCCCCGGCCGCGCACCGGGCCAGCCCGCACACGACGCTCCGGGTCAGCTCCGACGCGATCGCCCGCACGCTCTCGAAGTCCCCCTGCGAGCTGACCGGGAACCCGGCCTCGATCACGTCGACCCCCATGAGCTCCAGGTGCCGGGCGATCTCCAGCTTCTCCGGCTGCGTGAGCGTGGCCCCGGGGGATTGCTCGCCGTCCCTCAGGGTGGTGTCGAAGATGCGGATCGTGTCCATTGGAGCTCCTTCGGGGCTGTCCGTGGTCTGTCGTCCGTAGTCAGTAGTCGGGGAGGCGAGTCGCCGGCCGCCCTGCGATCACGGGCCGTCGCGATTCCACACACTCGGCACGACGACCGACCCGGCCTCCCCCACTACTTACTACGGACCACTGGCTACTGACCAAAACGAAAAACCCTACGGCCGCCGCGGGGGCGATCGTAGGGTCGGTTCGCACGGAAGTTGCGAGGGCCCTACGATGTCGCGCGGCCGAGGCCAAGACCCAGAAGGGCCGGCCGGAGCAGCGGGAGTCGAAGGGCGGTGCGGTTCATCGCGGGCGTTAGTATTTGGAGTCGGATCGCGGAAGTCAAGGGCGGCCCGGCCGACGCGGGGCGACGGGCGGGTCGGGGCGGCGCGGCGACGGAGAGAGGCCAAAGCACATGGAAGTGGTGTCCGAACAGATCGCGTTCCCGACCCTGTCCGTCCGCGAGATGGAGCTGATCCGCAGGGCCGGCGAGCGGCGGGAGTACGCCGACGGCGAGGTCGTGTACGAGGCCGGCGACCCGGACCTGGACTTCTACGCCGTCGAGTCGGGGCGGCTGGAGGTGCTGAACCCGACGGACGGCGGGGCGAGCGTCGCGTTCCACGACGTCGGCGGGTTCGCCGGGGACATCGACCTGCTGACCCGCCGGCCGGCGATCGTGACGGTCGTCGCTCGCGGGCCGACGGTGCTGCTCAAGGTCCGCGGGTCCGACTTCCGCACGCTGCTCGGGACGGTGCCGAAGCTCGGGGAGAAGCTGGTGGTCGCGTTCACCCACCGCCGCGGGCTGCTCGAACGGGCCGGCGTGATCGGGCTGAAGGTGATCGGCCCCGGGCACCAGCCGGACACGATGCTCGCCCGGGAGTTCCTGTACAAGAACTTCGTCCCGGCCACGTGGTACGACACGGACGCCGACGACGGCAAGGCCCTGCTGGCCGAGCTGGGCAAGTCGGAGGACGACACGCCCGTGATCGTCTGCAGCGGGCGGCACCCGGACGTGCTGACCCGCCCGTCGCTGCCGGCCCTGGCCCGCTGCGCCGGGCTCCGGCGGCAGTGCCCGGACGAGGTGTTCGGGCTGGCCGTGGTCGGGGCCGGGCCGGCCGGCATGACGGCGGCCGTGTACGCCGCGTCCGAGGCGATCAGTACGGTCGTGCTCGACACGATCGGCCCCGGCGGGCAGGCCGGCGGGTCGAGCTTGATCGAGAACTTCATCGGGTTCCCGTCCGGGCTGTCCGGGGCGGAGCTGGCGACCCGCGGGGTGCTGCAGATGATGAAGTTCGGGGCGGTGCTCGTCACCCCGGTCACCGTCGACCGGATCGACGCCGGCGACGACGACGAGCCGCTGGCCCTGCACACGTCGGCCGGCGACGTGATCCGGGCCCGGGCGGTGCTGGCGGCGACCGGGGTGCGGTGGCGACGGCTGGAGGCGAAGAACGCCCGCCGGTACGAGCGGGCCGGCATCTTCTACGCCGCCACGAGCGTCGAGAGCCGGGTGTGCACCGGCGAGGAGGTGGCGGTCGTCGGCGGCGGGAACTCGGCCGGGCAGGCTGCCATGTTCCTGTCCGAGTGCTCCCGCCGGGTCCACCTGCTCGTCCGCGGGCCCGACGTGTCCAAGGGGATGAGCGACTACTTGGTCGACCGGGTGCGGGCGAACCCGAAGATCGTGGTGCACCACGACACCGAGGTGGCCGAGGTGTACGGGGACGGCGAGCGGATCACCGGGATCGCGTTGGCCGACGCGAACACGGCGGCGCGGGCGGACCTCAAGGCGACGGCGCTGTTCGTGTTCATCGGGGCCGCGCCGCACGCCGACTGGCTGCCGCCCGAGGTCGCCAGGAACGACAAGGGGTACGTCCTGACCGGCCCCGACGCCCGCCGGGCCGGCCGCTGGCCGCTCGACCGCGACCCGTTCGCGCTGGAGACGAGCGTCCCCCGCGTCCTGGCCGCCGGCGATTTGCGGGCCGGGTCGACCAAGCGGGTCGGGTTCGCCGTCGGGGACGGGTCGCTCGCCGTCACGTGCGTCCACCAGTTGCAGGGGCTACAGCGGCGGGCGTGAGCGACGGGCCGCCGCGCTGTCCCGGCGGCAGCGGTTGCGCCCCCGGCCGCGACCTCACCACCGGTCGTAGTGCCGGTCGCCGTGCCAGCGGTGGTGGTCATAATGGTCGTAATGGTCTCGATGATGGTGATCGTGGTAGACACAACCGGTCGTGATCGATAGCAGCAGTCCCAACAGTGCGATGTAGCGGAGCATGACGTTCCCTTCCGGCGTCCGGCGGAGCCCCAGGTGCCGGCTCAAGCCGGGCCCCTGAAACCTCGCACGCGGTCTGACGCCCGGCAGGGAAGACACGGCCGTCGGGTCGGACGTTAGGCCTGAGCCAGGATGGGGATTGCCTGAGCAGGACCTTCCGAGCTGCCGTGACGGTGCCATGGGCCTTATCGGGTGCCGCGGGCGGCGGTACTCCGCCGCCCGCGGCGAACGTCCGACCGTTCCGGCAAGCATTAGCGGGCCGGTGTGCACCACCGCCACGGGCAGGCGAACACACCAGTCCGTGGCACCCGCTGGACGGCGGCGCTTCCGCCAACGCACGGTCCGGCGCCCACCGACGGGCCAACCTGTGGCTGGCTCGCCTCCCCTTTCCTACGGCCGTTCCGGTA
>JAQGHJ010000930.1 GCA_028288905.1 Phycisphaerales bacterium
GCGGTCACGATCACCCTGCCGCCGGGGACGAACAGCGGGGCCAAGCTGCGGGTGAAGGGGCGTGGGGCGTTCCGCGGCGACGAAAAGGGCGACCAGTTGTGCCTGGTGAAGGTGGTCATGCCGAAGGATCTCGGGGAGCCGGAGAAGGAGTTGGTGCGCCAACTCCAGGCGGCCAAGCCCATCAACGCCCGGGCGGACGTGCCGTGGTCGGTCCCGGAGGCGGCTGAGAAGCCGGCGTGACGATGCCCGGGAGCGCCTGGCGCCGGCCCGGGGCCACGGGTGGTTTTGCGAGGTGACGATGACGGTGACCCCGCGGACCCCTTCGCCGACGTCGGCCCCCCCTGCCCCGCTTCATGCCCGCCGCCGTTCCGGCCGGGTGTTGCTGCGGGTGGTGTTGTTCCTGTGCGCGTTCGGGCTGGTGCTGCTGGCGGTGGCGCAACTGTACCTGCTGCCGGCCGTCCACGCCGCCCGGGACGCGGACGCCGCCCAGCGGCGGCAGCTGGCGACGTCGGCGAGCCTCGTGCTGTTCGTGGTGCTGTTCGTGCTATTCGCCGGGTACCTGCTGACGTTCCGGGTCGGGCGGTACTTCTTCCCCAAGCCCCCCGCGGCCCGGCCGAAGCCGACGAAGTATGTCGACGCCTGGGCCGAGGCCGGCCGGCGGCTGCAACCGGCCGAGGACGAGGAGGGGTAGCGCGTCGGCCCACCGTCGGCCGCTGCTCCCCCGTGGCACCGGTTTGCAACCCGTGCTGCCTTGTTCCTCCCGGTCTAGCTCAACCCGCGCCTACCCAGCCTGTCTGGTTTCCGCGTGCGGGTACGCACGGCACGGGTTGAAAACCCGTGCCACGGGGGAGCGGCAACCCGCCGAGATCGGCGCGCCGCCGTAGATTCCCGCCGCCGGGCCCTCCTACCATCTCCCGCCGCTTTTCCCCTGGAGATACCGTAGTGATGACTCACCCTCGCGCCGCCACCGTTGGGCAACTGAAGGAGACCGGCTACGTTCCGACGCCGGTCAAGGACGAGCTCCGCCGCAACCTGATCCGCAAGCTGAAGAACAAG
Source organism: Phycisphaerales bacterium (assembly GCA_028288905.1). Taxonomy (GTDB): domain Bacteria; phylum Planctomycetota; class Phycisphaerae; order Tepidisphaerales; family Tepidisphaeraceae; genus Humisphaera. The sequence goes on from JAQGHJ010000930.1 coordinate 1,057, forward strand.
GAAGAGCTGTTCCCCGGCATCCTCGGGTACCGCGACACGGTGGTGCCGCAGATCGTCAACGCGATCCTGAGCCGGCACGACATGCTGCTGCTCGGGCTCCGCGGGCAGGCCAAGACCCGCATCCTGCGGATGCTCCCGGACCTGCTCGACGAGTGGACGCCGACGCTGGCCGGCACCGAAATCAACGACGACCCGCTCCGCCCCACGACCCGCACCGGCAAGCGGCTGTTGGCCGAGCACGGGGACGACGCGGCCATCGAGTGGGTCCACCGCCGCGACCGGTACAAGGAGAAGCTGGCGACCCCGGACGTGACGATCGCCGACCTGATCGGCGAGATCGACCTCGTGAAGCACGCCGAGGGCCGGTACCTGTCGGACGAGTCGACGATGCACTTCGGCATGATCCCTCGCAGCAACCGCGGGATCTTCGCGATCAACGAGCTGCCGGACCTCGCCCCGCGCATCCAGGTCGGCCTGTTCAACGTGCTCGAGGAGCGCGACGTCCAGATCCGCGGCTACCCGGTGAAGCTGGACCTGGACGTGTGCATCGTCTTCAGCGCCAACCCCGAGGACTACACGAACCGCGGCCGGATCGTCACCCCGCTCAAGGACCGCATCGGCTCCGTCGTCCGCACCCACTACCCCGAGTCGGTGGACGAGGGGATCAAGATCGCCGAGGACAACGCCTGGACCGAGCGGGCCGGCGGCGACAGCGGGTCGGGCGTGAAGGTGGACGTGCCGCGGTTCATGAGCGAGGTGGTCGAGGAGGTCGTGCGGTTGGCCCGGTCCAGCCCGCACGTGTCGCAGGCGTCGGGCGTGAGTGTGCGGACGAGCATCGCGAACCTTGAAACGCTCATCAGTAACGCCGAGCGCCGCGGGCTGATGACGGGCGAGACCCGTGTCGTCCCCCGCATCTGCGACCTGAGCTACCTGACGGCCAGCTGCCGCGGGAAGATCGAGATGACGCTGGCCGAGGAGGACGGGGCCGAGGAAAAGCTGCTCAAGAGCCTGGCCGGCGAGGCGGTAAAGAAGGTGTTCGGCAAGCACGCCGACGAGGACGACTACGATCCAATCACCGAGCAGTTCAAGGGGAACCTGACGTTCCCGGCCGGCGACGACCTGAGCGCCGAGGAGTTCGTGGCGAACATGAAGGCGGTCAAGACCCTGCCGCAGTCGGCCGCCGCGCTGGCGAAGGAGATGAAGCTGGACCCGAACGACACGGCCACGCTGGCGAGCGTCGGGGAGTTTTTGTTGGAAGGGCTGTACGTGAACAACCGGCTGAGCAAGTTCAACGGGAAGGGGAAGACGTTCTTCAAGAAGTGAGGGCACGGGCGTCAGGTGCTGCCCGGGAAACGATCTTCAGGTGAACGCGCGGAGCCCGGCGACCAAGTCGCCGGGCTCCGTTTCGTTGAGTGGGATTCGAAGAGCGCGGGCGGTCCACGGTGGGGCCCCTACATGGCATCCTTAGTTACCTTCCCGTCCACCAGCCGCCACAACCCCAGCGGGTTCTCGTTCCGCAGTTCGGCCGGCAGCGCGGCCGCCGGGAAGTCTTGGTACGCGACCGGCCGGGCGAAGCGGTA
>JAQGHJ010000963.1 GCA_028288905.1 Phycisphaerales bacterium
CCCGTACGCCCACTTCTGCATCCCTGCCCCTTTCACTTCTTGGCCTTGCCAGTGCCGCCGTCGGCCAACCGCTTTAGCACCATCCGCGAGAGTGCCGCGTGATCCGTCTCCGGGACTTGACCGAAAATCATCGAGCGCGTCAGCGGGTCCTGCTTCAACGCCCATCGGATGAGGGCGCTAACCGCCCCCTGCTGCGTGATGTTGTGGCTGTCCAGCACCTCCCCCCAAGGCTCTTTCACGTCGGGGGTGAGTCTGACCCGGATGCTTTCGCCGTCTCGCTCCGCCACGACGGCGACGGTAACGGGTGCCCGCGTCACCCTTCTAGTTCCCCGAGTGTCCAAAATTGGTGACATCGGCTTGACGCCCCGCCCGCGACCCCGTTACGGTGTCGCCAGAGGTGCCGCACTTTCACCCCTGGGAGCACTAAGCCCATGCCAGCCACCGAAACCGTCAGCGTCCGCTTGGAGCTCGACCGCGACACCCACGCCGAGTTCGGCGACTGGTCAAAGCACGAGGGCCGCAACACCCGGGACCACACGGCCGTGCTGATGCGGAAGCTCGCCCGGCTCCGGCGGGAGCGGCCGGAGGAGCTGGCCCGGATCGGCCTGCTCGACGGCCTACTGATCGCCGCCCAGTGACACCCGGTTTGTATTGCAGAGTGCAATACATTTCGGCCCCACCCGACACGAGAGAGACCGATGCCCACCCGCCGCAACCGTGCCGTTCAGTTTCAGACCGACGTGACGTTTCTGCCCGACGGCCAAGTCGAGCACCGTGCCGCCCTGAACTTGGTGGAGGACGAAGGCGGCCGGATGCTGAGCATCCACGAACTAGGCGTCGCCCACGCCCTCATCCGCAAGCACTTGGACGCCGCCCACGCCGAGACGGCCGCGCGGGCGACCGCCGGGGACGGGTCGCTCGCGGGCGAGTTCCTGAAGGCGTACGCCGCCGAGATGGCCGTCCCCTACGTGCCGGACGACGCCGAGGGGGAGGACGACACCGCCCACATGCGGATCGGGCCGGAAGTCGAGCGGCCGAACTGAATCACCTGTAGGGGGGAGAACAAAACGACCCCGGGCGTGTGCCCGGGGTCATGGTCTCGAGAGGACGTCCGGCCGGATTCTTCTTGGCAGTTGGGCCCGGCCGGGCACCACTGAGGTTCAAGGATGCTACCGCGAAGTTCGTCAACACCCAAGGGCCAAGCCCTCGGATACTTGGTAAGTGCGCCCGCGCCAAAGTGCCGGCGCGGGTTGCGCCGCGTGCGCCGGCCCGAAGTGCTGCCCGTGGAACGGGTCACCCGGCCAGCCGCCGTCGTCCGCGGCCCGTCCGGGACGTTCGTGGTCGCCGGCCTCGCCCGCGTCGACTGCTGGCCTCACCGGTCGCCCTGGAGCGCCCGCAGGCTGGCAGACCGAATCAGCGCCCGCCCGCTCACCTACCTGCCGCTGTGCACGGGGCTCGGGATGCCCGGAGTGACCGACCTGCGGCCTTGGTTCGGGAAGGAGCTAGCCCATGCTTAAAGCTATCTCATCACACGCGACCAATAATCGCCTACTTAGTACGGCTGAACGCCTCGTTTTCGCCGTGCAGCGAACGATCGCTCATGCCGTGAACCCGGCACCCGCCGATGAACGGCCCACTATGATTTCATTCTTTGGGAGCTTCGCCCCCTCGCGGTTCAGCTTGTCCGATCGTCTTAAACCCGCCGCGGAACCCATAGCGCCAGCGGCCCCGTCGGCTAAGCGGCAGAAAACCTCGAACCTGACACGGGCGGAGGTCATCAAGTTGCTTGCGACGGTGCCCTGGTTAGACGCGGCGTCGGAGTCGTCCGAGAAGCGGGGGCGTCTCGCGGGAGTGTGCTTTGCCGGGCTCGACCTGTCCTACCTCAACTTCTCCCAGCTCGATCTCCGGAGCGCTGATTTCTCCGGGTGCAATCTGAGGAGTTGCGACTTCCAAGACTCAGCCTGCTACGACGCGAACTTTGCCGATGCGGACCTGACCGACGCGTACTTCAACGACGCGGAGATGAACAACGCGGCGTTCGACAGATCACTCTTGGTCAAGACGGACATGACCGACGCGAACTGCGAGAACGCCACCTTCACCGGCGCGACGCTCACGGAGCCGTACTTACACGGCACGAACCTTCCCCACGCCAAGTTCGACGGGGCCACTCTCACGGGCGTGGTGTTCAGTGGTGCGGTGCTCGGTCGCAATGAGTGGGCAGGCGCGAAGCTGGGAGGCTGCCGTACTAGCGATTGCGAAACGATCGGACCGGATCGTTCAGCTCGTCCGCCGGAGCTGCCTGAATCGTTAATCTGGGTCGCGGCCGAGCCGTTCACAACGGCCGAGCCGGATCACCAATCGGAGCCCGGGGCAGACCCAGAGTTCGCCCTTCCGCGGGCCGTCACCCTTTCAAGCGGCACGGAGTACACGGTGGTCGTCGCCGATGACATTAGGGGCAAAGGCGGAAGATCGATCGGCTCCCGCGTCTCCGCAGACCGTCAGATCACGATCAACGGCAGACTGTCGGCCGCGGGAAGATGTACGGCGCTCCGCTCCGCGGTACGGAGACTGGTCGCGGAAGTTTGGTCGCCGGTCGAGCTGCAGCCCGACGTCGCCGACCCCTCGGTATGGAACGTGGTTCCGCCCGCCGATACGGCGTGCGAAGCAAAGGCGACGACCTCGCCCGGGTTCGACGCCTTCCCGAAGATACCGACCGCGACCCTGACCATCGGCAGTGACGTCTGGACAATCCGCCCGTTGGTAAAGGCCGCCGGGAACGGCTTCAGCATGATCCTCCCCGCTGAGCGAGAGATCACCTTCGGGCCCGACCCCGACTACGACGGCTTCGCGTCAGACATGCTGGAGGCGTTCGCCATCAGCCTCCGGGATGACAAACTCATGGACTTCATTCACCCGCGGCGGACGCGGGGGGAGGACGCCCCATGACCCCCGCCGAGCGCCAGCGGCACAACCAGCGGAGCGTCGACCCCCGCGACCCGCTGCCGGTCACCCCGGAGGAATGGGCCGCCCGGGTTCGGCCGCTGCCGCTGGCGCGGGAGCCTGCGCCGACATCGCCCCCGGAACGGCCCGCGGACCTGTATTTCCAGCCGGGACCCGCGGCGCCAGCATCGGGGAAGCAACTGACCCTTTGGTGATGGCACGGGTTTCAAACCCGTGCCACCCGGGCCCGGGTCGGCCAACGCCGGCCGGGGCTCATCCGAAGGGTGTCGATTAAGCCGACGCCCTTCGTGACACGCCGTCGCCCGGGGTACAATCCCCGAACAGGTGCCCATGGCTAATAAGAGCGAGGACCGACCGCCGTTCCGTCTGTTCCGGCAGAAGTATCGCGACCGGTCCGGCATGACCCGGGAGTCGGCTCGCCTCTACGTCGAGTTCCGGGACCACACGAACCGCCGGCACCGGTGGCCGCTGTTCAAGCGGGAAAAGCTATCTGAGGTGTGGGCCCGTCGGATCGTAAAGCTCGTGGACCTGCAGCGGCACGGCGACGAACCGGACGAGAAGCTGGCCAGGCGACTGCAGACCGCCCCGCCGGACCTGATCGACAAGCTGGTGGCGGCCGAGATCGTCAACCCGGCCAACGCCGACCGCGGCGAACCCCTCGCGGCGCACCTGAACGGCCGCGCGGACGGGGCCGGCAACGCGGCCGTCGACGGGTTCCGGCAGCACCTGGGCGGTAAACGGTCTACGCCGGCACACGTCGAACAGACGCTCGGCCGCATCCAGCGGGTCTTCGAAGGGTGCGGGCTGACCTACTGGCGGGACATCGCCCGGCCAGGGGCGGACGCCCGGATCGAAACGTTCCTTGGCGGGATGAAAGACGGCCGCGCGGGGCGGGAGGACAAGCCCGTCGGGCCCGGCACGATCAACTACTACATTGCCGCCCTCCACCAGTTCGGCCGGTGGATGGTCAAAAAGAAGCGAGCGACGACCAACCTGCTCGCCGGCCTGTCCAGGGTGAACGCGGGCGACGACGCCGACGACTTCCGCATCCTGTCCGCCGAGGAGACGGCGTACCTGATCGCGCACGCCGAACACGCCAAGACCCGCCACGCCCTGACGGGCCCCGAGCGGGCGATCGTCTACCGGTTCGCGTTCGAGTCGGGCTTCCGACCGCTGACGATCCGAGGGCTGAAGGTGGCTGCGTTCGACTTAGACGCCGACCCGCCGACCGTGACCGCCAAGGCCCGCACGATGAAGCGACGAAAGCCGCACGTGCAGGCGCTGCGGGCCGAGATGGCGGCGGACCTCAAAGCGCTGTTCGCCAACCGGATGCCTGAGGCCGCCGCGTTCCGGCTGCCGAGCAAGTTCAACATGGCCCGGATGATCCAGGTGGACGCGGCCGAGGCGCGGGCTGCGTGGATCTGCGACGCCGTCGGCGACCTCCCCGAACAGTTTGCGCGGCACCGGTCGGACTTCCTTGCCCACGCGGACCGGGCCGGCCGGCGGCTCGGGTTCTACTCGCTCCGACACTCGCACGGGACGGCCATGGCGGACGCCGGAGTTCCCCAGAAGGACATCGCCGGCAGCCTGCATCACACCAAGACGGCGACCACGGACCGGTACGTTCGGTCAGGCGTAGACGCACGGGCTCGGGCCGTGGCGGCCTTGCCGGACGTCCGACCACCCGAAAGCGAGACGGCGGCTCGGGCGACGGGCACGGACGGTCGCCCCGCCGCCGTCGCCGACGGTTCTGCTGGGCCATCTGCTGGGCCAACAGGAGCGATTTCGATGGAGTCCGGTGGAG
>JAQGHJ010000968.1 GCA_028288905.1 Phycisphaerales bacterium
GGAGGGAACGTTTGATCTGACGGACGAGACGGGCCAGACGGTGCCGATTCGCGTCCGCCGGGCCCACCTTGAGGAGGACGCCGGAAAGCTGCTGCACGAGGCCCCCGGCGGATTCCGGATTGACCACAGCATCGTCGACCTGAACCGGGCCGGCACGCCACTGCTGGAGATCGTTACCGAGCCGGACTTCCGGACGGCTAAACAGGTCAGCCTGTTCGCCCAAGAGCTCCAGAAGCTCGTCCAGTTCCTCGGCGTGTCCGAGGGGCAGATGCAGTTGGGACACATGCGTTTCGAGCCGAACATCAACCTGCACATCACGGACGCCGACGGCGTCGTCCACAAGACGGCGATCACCGAGGTGAAGAACCTCAACAGCTTCTCCGTCCTGGAGCGGGCGACGGCGTACGAGGTGCAGCGGCAGCTGCACGCGTGGGAGTCGACCGGGTCGCTCGGCAAAAAGAGCACGTACGGCTGGGACGACGACGCCGGCGCGACCTACTGGCAGCGGGACAAGGAGGACGCCGGCGACTACCGCTACTTCCCCGACCCGGACCTGATGCCGGTCGAGGTGGACGACGCGTGGCTGGCCGAGCTCAAGGCGCAGGTGGGCGAGCTGCCGCAGGCCCGGCGCAAGCGGTACGTGTCGGCCCTGGGGTTGAGCGAGAAGGACGCGGCGCTGCTCGCCGGTGACCGGGCGACCGGCGACTACTTCGAGCAAATTCTGGCCGCCGGGGCGGACGCCAAGCGGGCCGGCACGTTGATGGAGACGCTGCGGGAGATCGCCAACGAGCGGGGCGAGCCGGCGACGGCCGTCGGCGTGCCGCCGGCCCGGCTGGCCGAGATCGCCGTCCTCGTCGCGGCTGGCAAATTGGCGGGGAACAAGGAGACGGCCCGGGCCGTCATCGCCGCCCTGGCCGAGCAAGACCGCCCGGCCGAGCGGGCGGCTGCAGACCTGGGGCTGATTCAGTCGACGGACGCGGGCCCGATCGACGCGCTGGTCGACGCCCTGATCGCCGAGAACCCCAAGAGCCTTCAGGACTACCGCGGCGGCAAGCAGCAGGCCCGCGGGGCGCTGATCGGCATGATCATGAAGAAGGGCAAGGGCCTGAACGCCAAGCTCGTCGGCGAGCGGCTGGACGCGAAGGTTCTGGGGTGAGCGGGAGGGGTGAGGCCGCTCGGGGGTCCACTGGGGCGAGGGCGGGCCTACTTGAGCGAGAACGGCCCGTCTGTCATCCTTCGCTACGCTCTGGATGACACACGGGAGCACCCCGACACGGACGGCCGATTCGGGTCGCACGACCGGTCGCCGTACGGCGGTCAGCTCGGCGGCAGGGCCGCCGCGGCCGGGGCGTCGATGCTCCGCAGCCGCTTGGCCGACCCGGGCAGGGCGACCGGGGCACCGGTTGGCTGAACGCCGCGGGGCTGGGCGATCACGCCGGTCCGGGCCAGCTCGCGGATGCCGTACGGCTTGAGCAGGTCGATGAACCGGTCCATCTCCTCCTCGCCGCCGGTCAGCTCGATCATGACCGTCTCGGGGGCCACGTCGACGACCTTCCCGCCGAACAGCGTGGTCAGGTGGCTGACCTCCGACCGCTGGGCCGGCCCGGCGTCGATCGTGATCAACGCCAGGTCCCGCTCGACGAACGCCGCCCCCTGGAAGTCCTGCACCTGCACGACCGGCACGAGCTTGGCCAGTTGCTTGCGGACCTGGTCGAGCGTGTTGTCGTCGGCCACGACGACGATCGTCATCCGGGAGTACTGCGGGTCCTCGGTCCGCCCGACGACGAGCGAGTCGATGTTGAACCCGCGGGCCGAGAACATGTTGGCGACGTGCGCCAACACGCCCGGCTCGTTGATGACCAGCGCAGAGATCACGTGACGCATAGCGGCCGCTCCCGGTGAAACGAAGGGCGGGGATGCTACGGGAACGGGCGGGGGGGGACAAGGCGTGCCGGCAGTGGGCCCGAATGACGAAACGCGGAGGGGAGAACGGCGTCGTGCCGTTCTCCCCTCCGCGTTTCGTCATTCGGGCTTCGCCATTTCGCGGCGGCTCGACTCACGCCGCCTTCGCCAGCGCGGGCCCGCCCGTCGCCGCTGGCACCGCCGCCGCGTCCGCCGCCGGCTCCCGCACCCGGTTGATCCCGTCGATCGCCGCGATCTTGTAGCACTCTGCCAGCGTCGGGTAGTTGAACACGCTCTCGACGAAGTAGTCGATCGGCAGCCCGGCGGCCATCACGGTCTGGCCGATGTGGATGAGCTCCGTCGCCCCGGTCCCGATCGCGTGTACCCCGAGCAGCCGGCGGCTCCGCGGGTGGAACAGCAGCTTCAGCAGCCCGTGCGGGTCGGCGATCAACAGCCCGCGGGCCGTCTCCCGGTACCGGGCGATCCCGACCTCGTACGGGGTGCCGGCGGCCGTCAGCGCCTGCTCGGTCTGCCCGACCATGCTGATCTCCGGGATCGTGTAGATCCCGTACGGGAACACCGGGCCCGGACCCTCGGACACCCGCCCGAACATGTGCAACGCGGCCAGCCGGCCCTGCTCCATGCTCGTCGCCGCTAGGGCAGGGAACCCGATCACGTCCCCGGCCGCGTACACGTGGGCGACGTCCGTCTGGTGGTGCTCGTTCACCTTCAACCGCCCGCGGCCGTCCGCCGCCAGCCCGGCCGCGGCCAGGTTCAGGCTGCGCGTCGCCCCCTGCCGGCCGACGCAGTACAGCAGGCAGTCGGCGTCCAGCACCTTGTTGCTGGCCAGCGTCGCCTCGACCCGCCGGGGCTCGCCCTTGTCGCCCCCGCCGTCGTCGCCTTCCCCCCCGCCCACCACCTCGATCTTGGACACCGACTCGCCCAGCCGCAGCCGGACGCCCATGTCCCGCATCCGGAACTGGAGCGATTCGGACAGCTCGTCGTCGACGAACTCGAGCAGCCGGGGCCGGCCCTCGACGAGCGTCACCCGCACCCCGACGGCCGCCAGCATGCACGCGTACTCCGCCCCGATCACCCCGCCGCCGACCACGATCAGGCTCTTCGGCAGCCGCGGCAGCGTGAGCAGCCCGTCCGAGTCGAACACGACGTTCGGCGTGAACGGCACGTTGTCCGGCCGCAGCGGCACGGTCCCCGTGGCGACGAGCACGTGGTCGGCCCCGACCTCGGTCACGTCGTCGTCCCGGGTGACGCGGACCGTGTGCGGGTCGGCGAAGCTCGCCTCGCCGTACAGGACGGTGACCCCGTCCCGCGCCATCTGGGCCCGGATCACCTCGACCTCGGTCCGAACGACGTGCCGGCACCGGTAAAGCAGGTCGTCCATTGTGATCGCCTGCTTGACCGCGTAGCTGTCCCCGTACACGGACCGCTCGCGGAACCCGGTCAGGTGCAGGACCGCCTCTCGCATCGCCTTCGACGGGACGGTCCCGGTGTGGATGCACACGCCGCCGACGCTCCCGGCGCGGTCGACGAGCGCGACCCGGCGGCCGAGCTTGGCCGCCATCGAGGCGGCCTTTTGCCCGGCGGGGCCGGAGCCGATGACGACGAGATCGTAGCTGAGTCGGGACATAGGAAGGGGTCGCTCCGTTTCCCGTATCGCCCGTTCCGGGCCGTGGGTTGATGAGCGTCCGGCACCCGCCCTGCGGCGCGTCCGATCATCCGGCGGGCGGAGGCCCGGTGGGCGCGTCGCCGAGGCGCGCTCGGCGATCTCACCGAGCGCGCCTCGACGTGACACGGGCTTCCAGCTCGTGCGTACCACGCCGGCGACCCGATGCGGGTCGTTTACCGTGCGCCCCGACTTCGAGGCCCGTCCGCACGGGCTGGAAGCCCGTGTCACTGACGGGCCCGCTCGCCGCCTCGCCTCTCGACCGTGTCCGAAATGACCCGGCGGTCGCCGACCGTCACCCCAATCGGTCCCTACACTTCATCCGGACCATCGCCCGACGCCCGCCGACTTCGATGGACGACGCAACCGGCATCTCCGCCCTCGATCCCCGCACGGCCGCCGTCGGCCGCGACCTGTTCGCCCGGGCCCGGGCGGCCGGCGGCGGCGAGCCGTGGCTCGACCGGCTCCTCATGCACCAGGGCATGCGGGACGACCGGGTGAAGGCCGAGCTGTTCCGGTTCGTCGACGCGCTGCCGTCGCTCCCGACCGACGCGGCCGTCGCC
>JAQGHJ010000969.1 GCA_028288905.1 Phycisphaerales bacterium
GGCTCTGGTACGACGTGCGGGCGGCGAGTGCCGCGGCGGACCGACCTCCTTCGGGTGAAAAAACGCCGGCCTGTCGGGACAGCCCCAGCATCGACCCGAGCGGGCGCCGACTTGACGCGCTCGGCCCGCGGTGCCCGGCCGCCCGCGACGCTCGCGGGCCGGCCGCCGGGCGGCGGGCGGGACTGGACCGAACCGAGGAGGACCGAAACAAGACGGGTCGTGACGTGTGGCCGGCCGCGGCGGCGGCGCGGGACGCGAACGTCCTGCGGGTCGCCTGGCTGGTCCCTCGCACGAGCATCCTTTCGGCAGCGCCACCGGTCCTCGTGCCCGCCCCCGGCGTTTCGTCGCCGGCGGCGGGAGGTCGGACCGGGCGCTTTGCGCACCGCGAAGTCGCCCGGGGCCGGTCGGCCGCCCTTCGGCGACCCATCGACCCCGATCGACCCCGCGGGCCCGAGCACCGTGGTGCCCGGACGCCGCCTCTCGGCGGCTTAGCCCTTTTCGGGGATCCTCGATCTGACTCGGCCCGGCCGACCGCGTTCACCGCGGCCGACCGGACGTCGTCGGAAGGGATGTACGATTGGCTCGGCGGGCGGGCAAACCGCAGAGAAAAAATGGGGCGAGGGGGCAAGCGGGCGGGAACGGCGTCTTCACCTTTCCCTCCCGGAGGGGTCGTCGCGGCGCAGCCGCGGCGGGTGAGGGGGGCCGGCGGGGCGAGGCGGCTTAGAGCTTGCAGGAGCGAACGCCGGCGAGGCCGGAGCCGTGTCGTCCCGCCAACCTCCTCCCTCACCCCAGTCCTCTACCGGAGGGAGAGGGGGCCGGAGGCCGACGTGCGAGACAGGGCACGACCGGCGTCCTCACCCGGGTCGATGAATCGACAGTTCGATCATCCGCCCGAGCACCGGCCACCGCAGGCGGTGCGGGTAAGCGACCTCGCAAAACGCCGTCGTGCGGGACGCCCCGCCGTCGACGGCGGCGTCGTACACGAGCCGGAGGTAGAACGGCGTCGAGTCGATCACCCGCGGGTTGCTCAGCGCTAGGTACGGCGGGAAGTTGATCGCGGCCGGGTAGGCCAGCCCGAGCGGCGAGCGGCGGGACCAGTCGACGGCCGCGGCCGCCACCGGAACATCAGCTCGCCCCGCCGCGTCGGCCCGGACGAGGTGGACCTCGTCCGGCAGCCGCCGGTCCCGGGCCCGGGCGAAGTGGAACGTGTACATCCGGTCGCCGCCTCCGGCTGCCGGAGCACCGGGAACGATGGCCCGCCCCCACACCCACCGCTTGAGCCCGGGCCCGATTGGCGCAGTCCCGTAGTTGTGATCGTGGTACCCGCGGCCCGCGAACGCGATGGTCTGCCCGACCGCCGGACGATCTTCGGCCCCGGCCGCCGCGCCCGCCGCCGTGAGCGGGACCGACCCGTCCGCCCGCGTCACCGGCGCCGGCCCGAGGTGGATCGTCCCGCTCACGTCGCACAGCGGGTCGGCCACCACCCACCGGTGCTCAGCCCCGGACAGCGCCCGCGACAGGAACCTCCGCTCGGTCGCCCCAGGCGGCGACAGCGGGCGGAACGTCAGGTCAGCCGATAGCACCTGCCCATCCGCCCGCCGGGGCCCCCGCCACGTCAGCCGCCAGGGCGTGCCCGCCATCGACAGCCGGTAGGCCCCGTCGGCATCGCGGCGGAACCTGCTGGCCCCGACTCGCACGTCCGGCCGCTCGGCCGACGCGGCGAAATCGCCCGGCCGCACCTGCTCCATGAACTGTCCGACGATCGTGTCGCCGTCGTACAGCACGAAGTACGCGCACGGGAACTCCCCCGCCACCGGCGGCGGGCGGCGGGTCGGGTTCCGCCGGTACGCCGTGTACCGCCGCAGGTACCCCGGGTGGAAGACGAACCCCTCCAGGAAGATGCCGACCAGCCTGTACCGGCCCGCCGCGTCCTCCGCGTCAAAGTACCACCACTCGTACCCGCCCGGGGCGGCCACCCGGTGCCAAGCGTCCGGGTCGGTCGGGCGGTCGAACATCGGCAGGACGGGCATGGCGGGAGTGTAGGGGGAGATGGCGGTTGTCGGATCGAAACGAGGACGGGAAGCTGATCCCTTCATCCCGCTTCTTGCGTCAGCCAGAAAGTCTGGGCGTCATGGTGGTTCGGGTGCGGGACGCCCTTTCCTATGCGGCACCACCCTGACGCTCAGCCCTGCGGGCTGACGCTAAAAGGGCGAATGGAACTCCTCCTACATCCGGCGGAAACGCTGCACTCGGATTGAACGGTGACACGACCGCACCCGCCGAGGAGCGCCGCGTTCGCCCACCAGTTCGCGACGACGCAGTCAGAACACGTCCGGCAACGGGTCCCCCGCCTCGCGGCGGGCGAGACGGACCGCCCGGGGTAGGCGGGCGAGCTTCTGCCGCGTCGTCAGGTGGGCTCGGGCGCGGTACACGTCGTGCCCCTGCCGCTCGATCGCCCTGAGGATACCGCCGTAGACCACGGCCATCGCGGCCGCGGTCAGCCGGCTGCCGTCGTTCGCCAAGTGGCACAGGCCGGCCGACCCGCGCCAGTACAGGTCGCGGGCGCGGGCGACCTCGAACCGCATCAGCCCGCAGAACCGGTCGTCGACCGTGCGGGCGTCAACGTCGGCCTCGGCGAGCCCGAACCGGGCAAGGTCCTCTTGCGGAAGGTAGAGCCGGCCGCGGCCCCAGTCCTCGCCGACGTCGCGGAGGATGTTGGTCAATTGCATGGCGTTGCCCATCAGGACCGCCTGCCGCTCGGCCGCCGGGTCGGACAGGCCGAAGATCGGGCACATGATGAGCCCGACCACCCCGGCGACACGGTAGCAGTACCGTTCCAGGTCCGCCCAGGTCTCGTACCGGTCGATGGTCAGGTCCATCCGGCACCCCGTGACCATCTCCTGAAAGTGCCGCTTCGGGACGCCGAACCGGCGGACGGTCAGGCCGAACGCGTACAGCGCGAGGGCGGCCTCGTCCGGGGCCGGCCCGTCCGGGTAGGCGGGCGGGCGGGCGTAGACGGCGTCGAGCGTCGCCTCGAACCGCGCCAGCGCCGCCTCGACCGCTTCCGCCCGACCGGAGGTCGGACGTGAACGGCTAGCGTCCTCCCCCCCGCCGCTCGCGGCGTCGGAAGCCAACCGGGCCGGCATCCCCTTCGACCCCATCCCCGCCCCGCCGACCGCTTCGTCTTCCGCCAGGTCCACCGCGTCGTCGATCATCCGGCAGAACGCGTACACGGCATACGCGGCGTACCGCTTGTCGGCCGGCAGGAAGTGGGACGCGAAGTAGAAGCTGCGGGCGTGCCGCCGGCACACGTCCCGGGCCGCCAGGAAGGCCGACCGGTCGCGGGCGGTCGTCTCGCTCGGGGCGGGGGACAACAGGCTGCGGATCACGCGGGGGATCTTGGCCGGGGGCGGGTCGATGTCAACGCGGGGTAGCGGTGGCCGGTTCCGGCGGAACGACAACGACAACGACGGCGGCGCGGAACGTCGGGACAGCACGTAGCGAGCTCGCGCCAGTCCAATGTATTGCATTGGGTACAAGCCGCCGAGCGAAACCAAACATTTTCCTTACCGCCGGCTGGTACGCCCGATAAAATGACATGCGGCAGCCCGGCGCTCCTGTCCGGCGTCGCCCTTCCGCCGAGACGCGTGTTACGGATTGCTACGGGCCGCTACAACCCCGGCGTCGGCCGCCTTGCCGGGGGCCTCCGCCCGCGGCCGGTGGACATCCTGACGCCGCTCCGTCCGGCGTCTGTACGGTGGCGGCGGGACGTGCTAGAACGGCCGGCGGAGGCCGTACCCACCTTATGCCGACTGCGCCGTTCGCCCATCTGCACGTCCACACGCACTACTCGCTCCTCGACGGGGCCTGCAAGATCCCGGAACTCGTTAAACGGGCCAAGGGGCTGGGGATGGAGGCGCTGGCCATCACCGACCACGGGTGCATGTTCGGCGTCATCGAATTCTATAACGAGTGCAAGAAGCAGGGCGTGAAGCCGCTGATCGGGATGGAGGCGTACATGGCCCCCGGCGACCGCCGGGACCGTCAGGCCGTGGGCGGGGAAACCGCCTTCCACATGGTCCTGCTCGCCCAGAACCTGGAGGGGTACCACAACCTGCTGAAGCTCAGCAGCACCGCGTACCGCGAGGGGTTCTACTACAAGCCGCGGATCGACAAGGAGTCGCTGATGGCCCACAGCAAGGGCCTGATCGCGACGAGCGCGTGCCTCGGCGGCGAGATCCCGACCGCTTTCATGAAGCGGGACGGCAAGGCGGCGAAGGCCGCGGCCGAGACGTACTTGGAGATCTTCGGGCCGGACCGGTTCTTCATCGAGGTGCAGAAGCAGGGGATCAAAGAGCAGGACATGGTGAACCCCGAGCTGGTCGACTTGGCCAAGCGGGTCGGGGTCGGCATCGTCGGGACGAACGACGTCCACTTCCTGAACAAGGACGACCACTTCGCCCACGACGTCCTGTGCTGCATCAGCATGGGCCGGCAGGTGGCCGAGGAGGGTCGGATGCGGTACCCCGAGCACCTGTACCTCAAGAGCCCGCAGGAGATGGCCGAGGTGATGGCCGAGCTGCCGATCGAAGCAATTGAGAACACCGGCCGGGTGGCCGAGATGTGCGACCTGTCGCTCGACTTCAGCAAGCGGTACGCGCCGGTGTACCGGGTGCCGAAGGAAAAGCTTCGCGGCACGGGTTCGCAACCCGTGCTTCCCTCCCCCGCCACGGCGACGGACGGCGCGGGTGACGGGGAGGCGAAGGAAGGGGGCGGCGGGGAACACGGATCGCAAACCCGTGTCACGGGGGAGGCGGTTCAGGCCGTCGTCGCCACGCCGACGAAGGCCGACGACGAGCTCTACCTCCGCCAGCTCTGCGAGGACGGCCTCGTGTGGCGGTACGGCACGACCGAGGTGTCGGTCGCCGTCCGCGACCGGTTGGAGAAGGAACTGACGGTCATCGCCGGCAAGGGGTTCTGCTCGTACTTCCTGATCGTCTGGGACTTCTGCAACTACGCCCGAGACAAGGGCATCCCGGTGGGTGCTCGTGGCTCGGGCGTCGGCACGATGGTCGGGTTCCTGCTCGGGCTCTGCAACGTCGACCCGATCGAGTACGGGCTGTTGTTCGAGCGGTTCATGGACCCGAGCCGGTCGGAGATGCCCGATATCGACATCGACATCTGCCAGGACGGCCGCCAAGGCGTGATCGAGTACGTCCGCCAGAAGTACGGGCACGTCGCCCAGATCATCACGTTCGGCACGCTGGCGGCCAAGGCGGTGTGCAAGGACGTCGGGCGGGTGATGGGGTTCCCGCTGGCCGTCACCGACCGCATCACGAAGCTGATCCCCGGGCTGCCGGGCACCACGCTCGACAAAGCCCTCAAGGGCCCGGAGCTGGCCGAGCTGTACGCGTCGGACCCGCAGGTGAAGCAGATCATCGACATCGGCAAGCGGCTGGAGGGGCTCTGCCGCAACGCCGGCTGCCACGCGGCCGGCGTGATCATCGCCGACCAGCCGCTGGACGGCATCGTGCCGCTGTACAAGGACAAGGACGACAACGTCCTGACGCAGTACGAGGGCCCGATCGCCGAGAAGGTCGGGCTGCTGAAGATGGACTTCCTCGGGCTGCGGACGCTCAGCGTCATCACCCGGGCCGTCGACCTCGTGAAGAAGATGCACGGCAAGGTGCTCGACGTCGAGAAGCTGGACCTGACCGACAAGACGGTGCTCGACCTGTTCTGCCGCGGCGAGACCCGGGGCGTGTTCCAGTTCGAGTCCGGCGGCATGCAGGACCTGCTGATGAAGATGCGGCCGGACCGGGTCGAGGACCTGATCGCCGCCAACGCCCTGTACCGCCCGGGCCCGATGGAACTGATCCCGACGTACTGCGGTCGCAAGCACGGGAGAGAGGAGGTGCCGAAGGTTCACCCGGTCATGGACGCCATATTAGATGAGACGTACGGAATTATGGTGTACCAGGAACAGGTGATGCAGATCTTCAATGGCCTCGGCGGCATTGAATTGTCGGCTGCATATAAGCTCATCAAGGCGATCAGCAAAAAGATGAGCGACGTGATCGCCAAGTTCCGCCCGGAGTTCCTCAAGGGGTGCGTGGCGAAGGGGGTGGCAGAGGACAAGGCGGACGAGATCTTCGAGCTGATCCTGAAGTTCGGCGGGTACGGGTTCAACAAGAGCCACAGCAGCCGCTACGCGATCGTCGCGTTCCAGACCGGGTACCTCAAGACGTACCACCCGGTCGAGTACATGGCCGCCCTGCTGACGTACGAAATGGGGACCACCGAGAAGGTGGTCGAGTACATCGAGGAGTGCCGGCGGATGACGCTGCCGGACGGGACGAAGGGCATCAAGGTCCTGCCGCCGGACGTGAACATCTCGGACCTGGACTTCACGCCGGTGTACGTCGACGCCGAGGTCCCAAAGCCCAAGGGGCGGAAGAAGGCAGCGGCCGGGGCGGCGGCGTTCGACGAGCCGCCGCCGAAGGTGGGCACGATCCGGTTCGGCCTCGCCGCCGTCCGCGGGGTCGGGTCGAAGGCGGTTGAGGCGATCATCGCTGAGCGGGCCAAGGGCGGGCCGTTCAAGTCGCTCTACGACTTCTGCGAGCGGGTCGATCTGCGGGCGGTGACGAAGGGGACGATCGAGGCGCTGATCAAGTGCGGGGCGTTCGGCGGGATGGGCAAGCGGGCGGCGCTGATGCAGGCGATGGACGCGGCCGTCGAGGCCGGGCAGCGGACCCAGGCCGACAAGCGGAACGGGCAGCTGAGCATGTTCGGGTCGGCCCAATCGTCGGCCGCCGCCATGCCGCACCCGTCGCTGCCGGACGTGGACGAGCTGCCGGAAACCGAGCTTTTGAAGTTCGAAAAGGAACTGCTCGGGTTCTACATCACGAGCCACCCGCTGACCGAGCACCAGTTCGCGATGGAGCACTACACCACCGCGACGACGAAGGACGCGCTCGGGCTGGCGGAGGGGACGGAGGTGACGATCGGCGGGATGGTCAGCCGGGTGAAGAAGGTGCTGACGAAGAACGGCCGCAGCGCCGGCATGCCGATGGCGATCATCACGATGGAGGACCTGGACGGGCAGATCGACGGGACGATGTTCGCCGAGACGTACGCCGAGGTGTGCGCCAAGTACCCGACGGCCGTGGCGGCCGAGAGCATCGTGTTCGTCCGCGGGAAGGTCGACCGCAAGCGGGAGACGCCGAGTCTGCTGATCAACGAGGTGATCCCGGTCGCCGACGCGGTGTCGAAGCTGACGACGACGGTCGCGATCAAGCTGGACGCCGGCCGGCACGACAGTGAGGTGGCCGCCCGGCTGGAGGAGGTGCTGCGGAAGCACAAGGGCGGGACCGAGGTGTACCTGCAGGTGACCACGAGCCCGACGCAGAAGGTGACGATGCGGCTGGACCGCGAGCGGTTTGTGAAGCCGACGCGGGACCTGGTCGACGACCTCGACCACCTGCTCGGCGGCGGGGCCGCGATGATGTGCGGGGCCGGCACGAAGCGGGCGAAGCTGCGGGCGGCCCAGCAGCAACAGCCGCTGTTCGAGGGCGGCACCGACCCGGCCGGCGGCCCGTCCGCGGCCGACGCCGGGATGGCGGCGGACCCGCAGGCGGTCGTGGACGCGGAGATGGAGATGGCCGAGGCGTGAGCGGACGGCGTCGTGGTGGCGGCCGGGCGGATGCGAAAGGGGTCACGGAGCGATCGCCCCACTGACTGCGGGGTGCGGCACGGCCGCTACGCCCCGGTCGGCGAGCCGCACTCCGGACAGGTCCCGGTCACGTTCCCGTCAAGGACGTAGTCGCACTCGGTGCACCGCCGTCCGGCCAGTGGGAGCAGAGCATCGATCGCTCCGCCCAATGTGAGGGTCTCGATGTTCGACCATTCGGCCGTCGTCATTCGGCGGTCCAGCCGGTCGCCCACCGCCAACGCGACAGCCCTGCCGGGCGTGAGGACGCCGCCCAAATTGCAGAGGGTGCTCATCGGGTCGCCGGGGACGAAACGGGCGTTCGGCCAATTTAGTTCGCGGGCCAACGTCTGGCACAGGAAGTAAGCCAGTTCCCGGCGGGCTGGGTCCGGGCCCCAAACGTCCCGCGGCACCGGAGGGCGGGCCAGCAGCACGCCCCGCGCGAATTCCACCGCCGGGCGGAAGCGTGCCTGTTGCATCAGATGCCCCACTGCCCATCCAACCACCCTGATCCACCACATCAGGCGTTCGAACGCTCCCGCCGGGGGCACGATGTCCGACAGCTTGGGTAACGGCTCCCAAGGATCTTTTCCGCTCGTTGCGCCGGGCACTGGCGCGTCGGCTCCCGCGCTCGCACGCCCGAGGGTAGATCCATCCATATCCGGCTCTGGCTCAGTGCGACCCGCCACAGGCCGCCAGTATAAGATACGCCCGTCCGAAACCGTCGGCAGGCGTTCGTGGCGCGCCACTGCCGGCTTCGTTCCGTAACTCAGGTGGGGCGTCGTGATGGCTATTGAACGGCGGCAAATCAGGTTCGGCTGCGTGGTAGCCCTGTGCTGCGGGTTGCTGTCCGCCGCGATGCTGCGGCCCACCGACGCCGCAGACGGTCGGCCCAACGTCGCCGCCGTCGGACAACCGACGGCGACTGCCGACCGCCCATCCGCCCCACCGCTGCCGCCCTCCGCCGGGCCGGTCGACGCCCCCGGCGTCGCCGTCACATTTTCCCCCGCCGGCCGAGAGGACGACCCGGCCGCGGCCGACACGCGGGCCGCCCGGATAATCGCTTTGTACGTCCCGGCCGGGGCGGGACCGAGCCCGTTCGTCGCGTCGCCGAAGTTCGTCGCCGCGTACGACGGCGCGATCGTGCTGCGGTTGCGGGACACCTACACCTTCTCGGCCGTCGGGCGGGGCAAGCTCACGGTCACCGTCAACGGCAAGCCGGCATTGTCGATCGAGGGGGACGACCTGTCGGCCGCCCCCGCCGCTCCGGGCGTCCGGCTGAACAAGGGGAAGAACGCGGTGCGGGTGCGGTACGAGCCGCCGGCCGACGGAGGCGCGACGTTCCGGCTCCTCTGGACGGCGAAGGGCGAGACGTTCGCCGAACCGATCCCGCCGACCGCGCTCGTCCACGACGCCGCCGCCCCGGCCGTCGCCGCTGGTGAGCGGTTACGGGCGGGTCGGCAACTGCTGGCGGACCTGCGGTGCGCCAGGTGCCACACAGCGCCGGAACTGTCGGACGTCGTTCCTCTGCCCGCGCGGGGTGGTGCCGCGGCGGCGCCGCCCGCCGGCACGGCTGCGGCGACGTCCCGTCTGACGGTGATGCTGGAACTCGCGGCCGACGCACCGGACCTGTCCGCCGCCGGGCAGCGGCTCAACCGGGACTGGCTGGCCGCATGGATCAACGACCCGCGGGCACTTCGGCCGACGGCCCATATGCCGCGGGTGTTCGCCCCGCCCGGTGATGACCCGGCCGCGACCGACCCGCGGGCGGCCGACGTGGCGGCGTACGTCGCGACGCTCGTCGACGGCAAGAGAACGCCGCCGCCGCCCGCTGCCGACGTCGCGGCGGTCGCGCGGGGCGGGCAGTTGTTCACCCACCTGAACTGCGTCGTTTGCCACGAGCCGCCGGGCGGGTCGGTGGGCGCCGCGGGTGCCGCGGTGGGCGAGCCCGGAAAGGGCAAAGCGGACGAGGAGGGGGCTAACACCCCAGCTGCCCCGATCGGCGACGCCCCGAGCGGCGGGAACACCGCGGGGGCGGGAGGTGCCTCGACACCAAGCGGGGCGTCTCCGCCGGCCCGCGTTCCGCTGAAGTACGTGAAGGCGAAGTTCAAGCCGGGCGCGTTGGCCGCCTTCCTGCTGAACCCGTCGGCCCACTACGCGTGGGTCCGGATGCCGAACTTCCGGTTCACGACCGACGAAGCGGCCGCCGTGGCCGCGTTCCTGCTGGCCGAGGCGAACGGCGCGCTGCCCGCGAGCCCGCCGGCCGGCGACCCGGTTCGGGGCAAGGCGCTCGTCGAGTCGTCCGGCTGCTTGAACTGCCACGTGGCCGGTCCGGCCAAGAGTACGTTGAAGGCACCGGCACTGGCCCAGATCGGCAAGGACGCGTGGGGCCGGGGCTGCATGACCGCAGATGCTCCTTCTGCCGACGACGCGTCCTCACCCGCCAAACCGCCCGCCCTCGCCGACACCGCTGGCGG
>JAQGHJ010000004.1 GCA_028288905.1 Phycisphaerales bacterium
GCCCCCGACGCCGGGGGCGGTGCCCGCGCCCCGCTGACCCAGTCGGCCGGTGTGCCCGGCCGGCCCGGGCGGTCGCCGACCGTGCCGGCCACCTCGCCGGACCTGTCCCGGAACCGGGAGCGGGAGACGTCCACCCAGGTGCTCGCGTACCCGACGGGAGAGCGGGAGACGAGCGTCATCCTGCTCGAGAAGCGGTTCCCCACCCAGGCCCGGCTCGGGCAGGGGTACCGGTACGAACTGAAGGTGACGAACCTGACCGGCTGGCCGGTCACCGACGTTGTCGTCCAGGAGGACTTCCCGGCGTCGTTCGCCGTCGGCGACCCGGATGCCGCCCCCGCCTCCCGGCCGGCCCCGGCGACCGTTCCCGCAACCGACCCGGCCCCCGGAGCCGACGACCCGACGGCCGCGGGCGGCACCGCCGCCGCCGCCGCAGTCCCGGCCGGCGCCCCCGCGTCCCAGCCGACGTCGGCCGGCACCGAGACCTACGCCCGGTACTCGGCCGCCGCCGGGTACTACCGCGACGTCGCCGGCACTTGGTGGGGCACGGCCGCCCGCCCGGAGCGGCGCGGCGTGCTCGCCCGCAAGTTCCTCGTCGGCACCCTCGACCCCAAGCAAAGCAAGACGATCCCGGTGGCCGGCGTGAGCGACGAGCTCGGCAAGCTCGACACCCGCACCACGGTCACGTACACGCCCGTGCTGGCCGGCGGGACGGATGTGATCAATCCGATCCTGAAGCTGGTGAAGGAGGGCCCGCGGCACGCCGACCTGTGCGACCCGATCGAGTACCGGTACGCGGTCAGCAACGTCGGCGTCGGGACCGAGACGGACGTGCGGATCGACGACCCGCTGCCGGACGGGCTGACGACCGACGACGGCAAGCGGGCCGTCGCGATCGCGGTCGGCGACCTGCCGCAGAACGAGCGGCGGGAGTTCCGCGTGCGGGTGAAGGCGGCGCGGACGGGCGAGTACGCCGGGGCGGCCGGTGCCCGCGGGTTCGGCACCGCCGCCAAGTCGGCCGAGGTGCGGACGGCCGTCCACGCCCCGGTGCTGGCGGTCGCGATGACCGGTCCGGACGCCGACTACGTCGGCAAGCTGCCAACGTACGAGGTGACGGTGACGAACACTGGGGACGCCGCCGCCCGGAACGCGACCGTCGCGGCGGCGGCGGACAACGGGGCGGAGGTCGGGTTCCCGCCGGCCGACCCGCCGCCCGGCGGCGGGGTGGTGGCCGGCATGCCGCCGGCGGCCCCGCCCCCGGCCGTCGTTGGGTCGACGCTGTCGGTCGGGGCGATCGAGCCCGGGCAGTCGCGGAAAATCCGGGTGACGGCCCGCCCGTTGGTCGGCGGGCAGATGACCGTCCGGGCGACGGCCAAGGCCGACTGCGCCGCCCCCGCCGCCGCGACCGCCAAGACGGCTGTCCGGACGATCGCCGCGCTGGCGATGGACGTGGCCGACCGGGACGACCCGGTGCGCGTCGGCGAGGCGACGGTTTACCGCATTACCGTCCGGAACCAGGGCACCGGCCCGGACCGGAACGTGAAGGTGGTGGCCTCCCTCCCGCCGCAACTGGCGTTCGTCGCCGCCGGCGGGCCGACGGTCGGGACGGCCGACGGGGCGAAGGTGACGTTCGCCCCGCTCGCCCAGCTCGACCCCGGGCAGGCGATGACGTGGACGGTCGAGGTGAAGGCCGCCGAGGCCGGCGACGTCCGGTTCCGCGTCGACCTGACGAGCGAGTCGCTGACGGACCCGGTGGTGGGGACGCAGCCGACTAGGGTGTACTGAGCTCGGCAGATAACGCCGAGCCGCCCTCAGGAGGAACACGAATGCCCACGATCGCACCAATGGTCACGAATAAGACGATGCAGAAGAAGCGGGTCTCGGCACGTGTTTCGGGAGTCGGACGGGCCCGTCCGACGACTTCTTGAACACGTTCCCAGGCACGTTGCAATCCTGCCTTGTTCGTGAACCTTCGTGCGATTCGTGGGCATTCGTGTTCCTCCCCCTCCCCCTCCCCGCTCACACCCCCGATCGCCGCACGCCGTTGTCGCCGAACTTGGCGCGGATCTTGTCCAGCGTGGCGTCGAGCCGCCGCTGCTTGTCGTGGTCGCGGTTGGCGAACAGGTCGAGCTGGTCGGCGGCGGCTGAAGTGGCGAAGTCGGTGGCGGCCATGCCGATCAGCCGGACGGGGCGGAACCCGCCGCCGGCCGCCCACCGGTCGAACAGGTCGCGGGCGGCGTGCCACACGTCGTTCGTCGCGTCGGTCGCCTGAGGCAGCGTCGTGCGGCGGGTGACGGTCTGGAAGTCCCCGAACCGGATCTTCACCACCACCCCGCGGGCCCGGAACGCGTGCTTGCGGAGCCGGCGGCCAACCTCCTCGGCCTGCCGCAGCAGGACGGCCCGGACGGCGTCGGGGTCGGTCAGGTCGCGGCCGAACGTCTGCTCCTGCCCGATGCTCTTGGCGTCGCGGTCGGGGACGACGGGGCGGTCGTCCAGCCCGCGGGCGAGCCGGCGATACCGGTCAGTCTCGTCGTCCCCGACCCGGCGGGCGAGGACGGCCGGGTCGATCGTCACGAGGTCGCCGATCGTGCGGACGCCGATGCCCGCGAGCCGCTTTTCCGTCTGCGGGCCGACGCCGAAGATCCGGCCGACCGGCAGCGGGGCGAGGACCCGCTCGGCGTCGGCGGCGGTGATCACGGTCAGCCCGTCCGGCTTGTCCATGTCGCTGGCGAGCTTGGCCAGGAACTTGTTCGGGGCGACGCCGATCGACCCGGTCAGCCCGGTCGTCGCCTTGATGCGGTCCTTGAGAGTGCGGGCGATGTGGACCGGGTCCCCGAGCAGCCGGACGCTGCCGGTCACGTCGAGGAACGCCTCATCGATGCTCAGCGGCTGCACGAGCGGGGTGACCGCGTGCATCAGCTCGAACACTTGAGCGGACACCTCGCGGTACCGCCAGAACCGCCCGGGGACGACGACCGCGTGCGGGCAGAGCCGCTTGGCGACGGCCACAGGCTGGGCGCTGCGGCAGCCGAACACCCGGCTCTCGTACGACGCGGCGGCGACCACGCCCCGCGGCCCGTCGTGCCCGACCAGCACCGGCCGGCCGCGGAGGGCCGGGTCGTCGAGCTGCTCGACGGACGCGAAGAACGCGTCCATGTCGACGTGGAGGATGGCGCGGGAGGGGATGTGGGGGATGGCTTCGGGCACGGCGGTTGGGGCATTGTACGGGCGGAAGCACGCCCCGCCGCGGCTTTGTGCCGGATCAGACAGCGCGCGCCATCCTGAGCGCAGCGAAGGACCTCTCGTCCGCCGCGCGACCTAGTCAGCGACCCTCGGCCCGTAGAATGTGAATGGGTGGCCGCGTCGAACGTTCGCAGGGCCACCCTTTCCCATCTCGGCGGCCTTTGAACCGCTGGCCCAACCGCGCGGTGGACGAGAGGTCCTTCGCTGCGCTCAGGATGACAAGCAGGCGGCGATCTGGAAAAGGATCGGCAGCGGGAGGACTCGGCGACTCCGCCCATCGCCTACATCCCGCCCGCCCCCCGCCACGGCTGCCACGCGGCCAGCACCAATCCGGCCGCGGCGGCCAGGGTGGCCCAGCTGACCCTGTCCCGGACGGCGAACAGGATCGGGTCGTCGTCGAGCTGACCGCGGCCGGCGACGAACCACACACGGGTCACCCAATACATCAGCAGCGGGCACAGGAGCCACAGGAAGATCGGCTCGGCGTACAGCCGACCGGCGGCCCCGGACGCGTCGTTGATGTACAGGGCGAGCACCATGACGGCGAGGTACCCGGCGGCCGGGCCGGCCGACTCGATCACCCGCAGGTCGGCGACGGCGTACCCGCGGCCGGCGGGCGGGGGGCGGCCGGCGTCGGCCGTCGCCCGCAGCTCGGCGTACCGCTTGGCGAACGCCAGCGACACGAAGAAGAACGTCGCGAACGCCAGCAGCCACCGGCTGACCTCCACCCCGCTTGCCTGCCCGCCGGCCAGCAGCCGGAGCGTGTACAGCCCGGCCAGCACGAACACGTCGACCAGCATCTTCCGCTTCAGCCACAGGCAGTAGGCGACGCTCAGGGCGGCGTACGCAGCCAGCGCCAGGCCGAACCGTGGCGGCAGGAACGCCGCGAGGCCCGCCGCCCCGGCCGCCAGCGCCGCGATCAGCGGCGGGCCCCACGCCGGCGGCAGCGCCCCGCTGGCGAACGGGCGGCGCCGCTTCGTCGGGTGCGCCCGGTCGGCCGGCAGGTCCCGCAGGTCGTTCAGCACGTAGACGGCCGACGCCGTCAAGCAGAACGCGACGAACGCCCCGGCCGCGTGCGCCCACTGTCGGGCCGTGTCGGCCGACCGCCACGGCAGCACGTGGGCCAGCACCAGCGGCAGCGGGACGAGTGCGTTCTTCACCCACTGGTGCGGCCGCACCGCCCGGACGGCCGCGCGTATCCGCGAGCCCGCAACCGCCGGCGCCGGGCCGACCGGGGTGAACGCAACCGCGGGTTCTCGGGGGACGGTCGGTTGCATGACGGTGGGCGCCGGTCCATCCGCTACGGAAACCCGGGTGCCGGCCGGCGGCCGGTGCGAGCACTCCCTTATATCGGCCGCCGGTCGATCGGGCAGCACGGGCCGGATCCATCAGGCCCGACCCGTCGCGGCGGGTGAAATGGCGTTCATAACGCTTTAGCGTCTAGCTCGGTCCTATCATGCCGGCCCATGAACCGCCCGACCCGCCGCTTGAAGATCCGCCACATCACCCGGTACGCGTACGACCGCCCGGTGAGCCGCAGCGTCCACCGGCTGCACCTGAAGCCGATCTCCGACTGGCGGCAGACCGTCGTCGACCACGCCCTAACGATCTCCCAGCCGACGACCGTGATCGAATACGAGGACCCGTTCGGCAACCCGGCGGCCCGGTTCGAGCTCACCCACCCGTACGCGGAGCTGACGATTGCGGCCGAGTCGGTCGTGGACATCGTCGACATCGACCCATTCGCGTTCGCGACCGTCCCGATCCGCCCGTCGTACCCGCTCGTCTGGATGCCGGCCGAACGGCTCATGCTGTCCCCGTACCTCCAGCCGGAGGAGCTGCCGGACACGCAGCTGCGGGAGATTTACGAGTACGCGATGACGTTCGTCGAGCGGAACAACCGCGACCTGATGGAGACGCTGTTCGCGATCAATCTGGCGCTGAAACGGGACTACGTCTACGCCCCCGGCAGCACGACGCTGAACACGACGGCATTCGACGTGTACGCGAGCAAGCGGGGCGTGTGCCAGGACCTGGCGAACCTGTTCATCTGCATGGCGAGGTTGCTCGGCATCCCAGCGAGGTACGTGTGCGGGTACATCCACACCGGGAATGCCGGGCAGAACCGGGTGGGGGCCGACGCGTCGCACGCGTGGGTGCAGCTGTACATCCCGCACGTCGGATGGCGGGGGTTCGACCCGACGAACGGGACGCTCCCGCACCTGGACCACGTCCGGGTCGGGTACGGCCGGCACTACCGGGACACGGCCCCGACGAGCGGGACGCTCTACTCGCCGGCGTTGGAGTCGCTGTCGGTCGAGGTCGAGGTGGACGAGCTGTTGCCGGTCGGCAAGGCCCCGCCCGGCGGGGCCGGGGCCCCAACGTCGGCCCCGCCGGCGTCGGCGTCCCCCGCCTTGCGGGCGGCGGCCGAGGCGGTGTGGGGGGCGGGGCGGAAGGGCGAGAAGGCGGGCGGGATGGCGACGGCGGCGGCCGGCGGGCAACCGGTCGGGGCGGCGGGGTGACGTGGGGGGTGATCCGAGATGTGCAACGCCCCTCAACGCCGCCTTGGTGGGCAAGGCGGCTGGTCTGGCCACCTGGGCACGGCGCGTCATCCTGAGCGCAGCGAAGGACCCCTCGTCCACCGCGCG
>JAQGHJ010000016.1 GCA_028288905.1 Phycisphaerales bacterium
CAGTGCCTGAACCTCACGCGGGACATGGAGAACCTGAAGCGGAAGGTGGACGCCGGGGCGGACCTGGTCATCACCCAGCTGTTCTTCGACAACGCCGACTTCTACCGGTTCCGCGACGCGGCGACCAAGGCCGGTATCCACGTGCCGATCGTTGCGGGCATCATGCCGATCCTGAACGTGTCGCAGATCAAGCGGTTCATCGGCATGTGCGGGGCGAAGATCCCGCACCCGCTGCTGCTGAAGCTGGAGCAGCTCGAACACGATGCCGACGCCGTGTACGCCGCCGGCGTCGACCACGCGACCGGGCAGTGCGCCGACCTGCTGAAGCAGGGGGTTGACGGGCTGCACTTCTACACGCTGAACAAGAGCAAGGCGACGGTCGACATCGTCAAGCGGTTGCGGCCGGCGCATGTGGCATGAGGGCGTCTGACGCGGGCCTACTGCATCGCCGCCACCCGCATGAAGCACCGCGCCGTTGGGTTTAAAACCCCAGCCCCCGCACCGCCTCCCGAATCCGCTCCGCGCTCGCTCGAAGTCCCGCCTCCTCAGCCTCGTTCAGCGGGACCGACAGTGGGGCGTCGATCCCGCCCCGACCGACGATCGTCGGGACGCTCAGGCACACGTCGGTGATCGGCTCCGCGTCCGGCCGGTTCAGCGGCCGCCAATCGGTCAGCCGGCTGCTGACCGGCAGCACACGCCGCTCGTCGTGCAGCACCGCCTCGAGGATCTTGGCCGTCGCCAGCCCGATCGCGTAGTTCGTCGCGCCCTTGCCGGCGATGACTTGGTAGGCCGCGTCCTTCACGTTCTGGAAGATCTCGGTCCGGTCGCGGACGGTCAGCTTGCCGTGCCCGGGGACGGCCCACCCGTGCAGCGGCACGTTAGCCACAGTGGCCGAGCTCCACAGCGGCACCTCGCTGTCCCCGTGCTCGCCGGCGATGTACGCGTGGACGCTCTGGACGGCGACCTTCAGCCGGCCGGCGATCAGGAACCGGAACCGGCTGCTATCGAGCACCGTGCCCGACCCGAACACCCGGTTCGCCGGCAGGCCGGTCAACTTCTGGGCGACGGCCGTGATGACGTCGACCGGGTTCGTCACCATCAGGTAGACGGCGTCCGGGGCGACCCGCAGCAGGCCCGGCAGCATCGCCCGGCCGATGTCGGCGTTAGCGGCGGCGAGGTCCATCCGGGTCTGGCCGGGCTTCTGCTTGGCCCCGGCCGTCACGACGACCACGTCGGCCCCCGCGCAAACCTGCACGTCGTCCGACCCGTCGATCCGGGCCATCGGGACGAACTGCAGGCCGTGGTTCAGGTCGAGCACCTCGGCCTCAACCTTCGCCCGGTTCACGTCGTGCAGGGCGATCTGCTTGGCCAGCCCGCGGATCATCGCCGCGTACGCGATGGTCGCCCCAACTCTGCCGGCCCCGACGATCGCGATCTTGGTGGTGCGCTCGGCCACGGGTGGACCTCCTGTTGATTTGCGGGCGACCGCCGGGGCGCGACGGCAGGCGGCGGGTCGTCGGCCGCTCTGCCGGCACGGGTGGCGGGAAGTGCCGCAATGGCGGCGCCCCACCAGCCGGACGTTCCGCGATGGTCGGTGCGGCGTCAACTTGCAGTGTTTGGCGGGGGGGCACTTTAGGTCAGTGGACCCAGAGCGCGATTAGGGCGAGGGCCTCGAGCAGTAGGACGGCCGCGACGACGGCACCGACCGTCCGCCGTCGGACCGGCGGGAGCGTGACGGCGGCCGTTGGGGCGTACGTGCGGTGGCGGTGTTCGACGGCGGCGATGATGAGGCTGGCCTCGAACCGGCCGATCCGCAGGGCGTCCCCCCGACGGTTGAGCGCCTGGCGCCGGGTGTAGCCGATCGCCCCGTCGGCGAGCGCTGCCCGGACGAGGGTCGCGAACTCGTCGACCGCTTCCGGCGAAGCGTTCAGCACGTCCCGGACGGCCGGCCCGACGGCGGCCGACGATGTCGTATCAGCCGTGGGATCGGCCACGCGGTCCGTCGCAGGTGGGGAGGGCCGGGGCCGGCGAAACGGGGCGATCGGTTCGCCGGGCCACGCCGTGAAACGGGCCGGGCCGGTGGCGGAGTCGGGCTCGCCGATGGGCACGACCACGCGAGACGCGACGAGTCGGGAGGCGAGCGCCGAACGCCTCGCCGGACGCGGCGGGGCGGCGGCATCCATCTGGGCGGCTAAAGACTTGAGGGAAGCCTGCAAGGCGAACGCGTCGTGCCGGAACCGGTCGCGCAACCGCCGGGCCTGCCGGCGGTACGCCCAAGTCGAGGACGCGTCGACGGCGTCGTCCGACTGAAGGTGGAACGGGATGGCGGCGGCCGAAGTCACGCCGGCGAGCTTAACGCGCCTACCAGTCTGGTCCGCTCAGTTATTCTCGGTCGCGACAACAGTTGCCCTAAGAGTTCTTCGATCGGCTCAGGATGCCGCGTTCGTGAAGCCGGCGGCACGGTTCGTAGGTGGGCTGCTCGTCACCCGGCCACGTCTCAATGAGGCAAGGTGGTCCCGACCGCAGGCGAGTCTGCCGGCAGGTCCGCGGCGACCTTCATCCCCTCGGTCATGGTCGGCGGCGTGGGGGGTGAAGTTTGATCCTTGGCGGCCAGCACGACCGCCCCGCAGGCACTCAGCATCAAAGCGGCCAGGATGAGGTGACGCATCGAAACTCCGTTTTCGGCACCGATCGGGTCGGCCCGCACGTCCTTGTGCGGGGGAGAGGCCAGTGCGGGCTCTCCAACGTGATCTCGCGGGTCATCGCGGCTCGGGGCCGCGCGAGCCGCTCACCCACCCGTACGCCGGGTAACCGGGGGTAGGTTCACTGCTATTCGTCCCGGCGAACTCGGGGTGGGCAGTTCGTCTCCCACCTGGCGTCAATCCGCCACAAACTTTAGTCGGCTCATACCTTTCGGCTCACTTCTTGTAGTAGGCCGTGTTCTTCTCGATGAACTCGGCCCACTCGCCCGGCAGGTCCTCCTGCGGGAAGATGGCGGTCACCGGGCACTCGTCGACGCACAGGCCGCAGTCGATGCACGTGTCGGGGTCGATGTACAGCATCTCGGCCGTCTCGAAGTCCGGGTCGTTCTTCGTCGGGTGGATGCAGTCGACCGGGCAGACGGTGACGCACGCCGTGTCCTTCGTGCCGATGCAGGGTTGCGCGATGATGTGGGCCATGGTCGTTCTGGGGGACCGGGACGGCGTCCCGCGTCGACCCCCTCTTCTTTCCGGAACAGATGGGTCGCCCGGCTGTCGGTCGGCCGGCAAAAGCGAAGCAGTATAGCGAAGTCGCCACGGATGAACACGGATGCACGCGGATAAAGGCGGGGAACGGGAGAAACCCGAGTCGCGGTACCGTTGCGGGCACCCAGACCTCTTCATTTTCGCCTTTTATCCGTGTTCATCTGTGTCCATCCGTGGCTGACCCTGCCTTCAGTCGACGATCAGCGACCGCCCGGTCATCTCCGCCGGGCGGTCGAGGCCGAGCAGGTGGAGCAGGGTCGGGGCGACGTCCGCCAGCCGGCCGCCCTGGTTCAGCTTCTTCCCCTTCATCCGGTCGTCCATGACGACCAACTCGACTGGGTTCGTCGTGTGGGCCGTGTGCGGGCCCCCGGTGGCGGGGTCGATCATCTGCTCGGCGTTCCCGTGGTCGGCCGTCACGATCGCGCTGCCGCCCTGGCGGGTGACGGCCTCGAGGATCTTGCCGACGCAGGCGTCGACGTGCTCGCACGCCTTGACGGCCGCCTCCAGCACGCCGGTGTGCCCGACCATGTCCGCGTTGGCGAAGTTTACGACGACCAGCCCGTACCGCCCGCTGTCGATCCGCCGGACTGTCTCGTCGGCGATGCCGTACGCGCTCATCTCGGGCCGCTGGTCGTACGTGCTGACGTCGGTCGGGCTGGGGACGATCTGCCGGTCCTCGCCGGGAAACGGGTCGTTCCGGTAGTCGTTGAAGAAAAACGTGACGTGCGGGAACTTCTCGGTCTCGGCGCACCGAAACTGCTTCATGCCAAGCCCGCTCACCAACTCGCCGAGGATGTTCGCCATCTTCGGGGCCTTGGGGTAGGCGACGTTCACGGGCAGCCCGGCCTCGTAGGCGGTCATCGTGGCGAAGTAGATGTTGAGCTTGGGCCCGCGGTCGAAGCCCATGCGGACGCCGGCCGCGTCGGACGGGAACTCGTCGAGCACGAACGCCTTCGTCAGCTCCCGCGGGCGGTCGCCGCGGTAGTTGTAGAAGATGACCGAGTCCCCGTCGCGGACGGCGGCGTGGCCGGCCGTCGCGTCGGTGCCGGTGATGATGCAGGGGGTGACGAACTCGTCCCCGGCCATGTTCGGCTCGGTCGGGTTCGCGTAGTAGTGCTGGATGGCGGCCTCGGCCGACGGGTACCGCGGCCCGTCGCCGAATGCGATCGCCCGGTACGCCTTCTCGACGCGGGGCCAGCGGTTGTCGCGGTCCATCGCCCAGTACCGGCCGCTGACGGTCGCGACCCGGCCGACGCCGACCTCGGCCATCTTCGCCTCGATCCGCCGGACGAACCCCAGCCCGGAGTTCGGCGACGTGTCCCGCCCGTCGGTGAACGCGTGGAGGAACACGCGGTCGCCGGCCAGCCCGCCGTCAGCGGGGTTCGAGCTGAACCCGCGCCGCTTGCACAACTCCAGGCAGGCGAACAGGTGTTCGAGCAGCCCGTGGACGCCCGCGTCGGATGCGATGCCGAAGATGTGGACCCGCCCGCCGCCGGCCGCCGCGTGGTCGACCGCCTCCCGCAGCACCTTGTTGTCGAAGAACTCGCCGTTCCGCACCTGCTTCGTGATGCGGACGGACTCCTGGTCGACGATCCGGCCCGCCCCGAGGTTCTGGTGCCCGACCTCGGAGTTGCCCATCGTGTTCTCGGGGAGCCCGACGTCGAACCCGCTCGTGCGGATCAGGACGTTGGGGTACTCGGCCGTCAGCCGGTCGGCCACCGGGTGCCGCGCCAGCTTCACGGCGTTGGCGTGGTCCCACTTCGGGTCGGGGTTGGCCCCCCACCCGTCGCGGACGATCAGCACGGCCGGACGCTTGGCAACCGAAATGCTCGCGGGCACGGGGCGGTCCTTTCTGAGGCTAGTCGGGCGGTCGGCCGTCCCGCTCGGGTGGACGGGCGCGGGGCCGGCGGCGGGGCATCTTACGCCCGGGGTCGGGCCGGACAAGGCGGGCGGTGCCGGTGCGGCGGGACTCGCGCGTGCGGGACAACGGCGGTGGACGTGCGACCGCGAAGGCGCGAAGAGCGCGAAGGAAGACGCGAAGGGAATACGGGAGTAGAAGGCGGGGGCAGAGGCGTGGGCGGAATCGTCGGGTGTGCCGGACCGGCCGCTTTCAGGGATGTCATCCTGTGCGGAGCGAAGGACCTCTCGTCCACCGCATGGCCGGGCTAGAAGGCTAGGGGCAGTTGATTGTGAAAGGGTGGCCACGCCGACGGTCGGTTCGGCCACTCTTTCGCATTCCAAGGTCCTCCAACTGCTGACCCGGCCGCGCGGTGGACGAGGTGTCCTTCGCTCCGCTCACGATGACATCCGTGAGAACACGGGCTCGTTAGGGCCCGGCTCCTACTGCCCGGCCTTTGTCTTCCTTCGCGTCTTCCTTCGCGCTCTTCGCGCCTTGGCGGTCGCATGCCCCCTCCGACGCTGTCGACCCCACGGGCGTTCGCCCGCCAAGCGGCTGGAACCGCCGCGACGCGGGCGGAATATCGATTACCGTCATCGCCCGGCAGCGGTTACGTTCTGGGCAGCCCCCACCCGGGCGACCCACCACCATGACGACCACCGCCCCCACCGACCCCTCCCACTCGCCGCTCCCCGCCCCGATCGAGCTGCCGGTGCTGCGGGCCCTGTCCGACCAGTTCCACAACGTCGACGCGGGGTTGGCCGAGGTGGCCCGGCTGTCGGCG
>JAQGHJ010000044.1 GCA_028288905.1 Phycisphaerales bacterium
GTCGGACCAGACGACGACCCGGCCGCCCAAAATCGCCCCGCCGCCCGCGGCCGAGCCGCCGCCCGCCACCGCTTCGCCGCCGTCGGTCGACGCGGCCGCCGCCGCCCGGGCCAGCAGCAGCGCGAACGACTGCGGGGCCCCGTCCGCCGGGTCTCCCAGCACCTCGTGGACGGCCCCGAGCGCGAACGCCCCGTCCGGGGCCAGCGCGTCGATCGCGGCCAGCCCGGTCCGGAAGGCGCGGTCCGCACGGGCGCGGAGGGACAGCGCCGGGAGCGCCGAGAGCGTCCCGTTCTGGCAGGTAACTAATCGCACGACACTCCTTCCCAAGGACGTGACTTGTTAGGTTTATGACCGGTCCGGTTGGCTGTCAACGGAAAACCCCGCTCGCGTCAGGCGTTCGCCGGGGTTCGACAGGGGTAAGCGGGATCCTCGGACCCGAGGGCAGGGTGTGGCGAAATGACTGAAACACCCTGAAAAGCAGCCGGATTGGCCGGTCGCGTCGGATGTTCACGGCGTCTAATTAGAACACGCTACACGAAGCGTTCAAATTCGGGCGGCCGCGACGCTCCCGCAGGGCCGGCTGTGCCGGCCGTCGGGTTGGGCGGGGGCGAAGCGTCGGCCGTCCCGGCGACCGATGGCCCGCTCACCCGCCCCGCCCGCTCATCCCAGCCGGCCCGGCGGCCGATAGGCCGGGTGTGGCGGGCCGTTCCCCGCCGGACGCCTTTCCGCCCCGGGGTTGTGGCAGTACGCGCCGCCGACCGGGCCGGGTAGGATCCGCCGCATGGCCGCCGTACCGGAGAGAAAGCCCGTGTCGACCTCCCTTCAGACGTGGCTGAGCCAGGGCGAGCAGCTCTACGCGGCCGCGCTCAACGACTTCCGCGCGATCGAGGCCCAACTCGATGACCTGGAGCAGAAGCTGGCGGCCAAGCAGGCCGAGGTGAACCAGATCGCCCAGGTGATCGGCAAGCCCGCCGTCGAGGGGGCCCGCCGGCTGTCCGCCCAGCTGTCCCCGATCCCGGGCATGGTCGAGGAGGCGGGCCGCCTGCCCGTCCCCATGGCCCCCTCCGGCGGCCAGCCCACGAACAGCTCCAACGCCACGATCGCCCGCGCCCTGTCCGGCAAGTTCGGACGGTGAAGGGCGGTCGTCGGCCCTCCCGGCCACTCCGTCGAAGAGGAAGGGCGGCGACGCGCGTTGGCCGCGACTCGGTTCGCGCAAACGAAAGCGGGCGAGGCCGGTCGGCCTCGCCCGCGTCACGTGTTGCTACCGCTGTTCCGCACCCGCCCCGCCGCGCTCACTCGGTCGGCTCGGTCTCCTCCTCGGGGTCGGACTCGCTCGGGGCGTCGGCGCTCTTGAGCGCGTTCGACAGACCCTTGGCCTCCAGCACCTTGCCGCGGATCTCCTCGGCCAGGTCCTTGTTCACGTTCAGGAAGTTCTTCGAGTTCTCACGGCCCTGGCCGAGGCGGGTGGACCCGTAGTTGTACCAGGCCCCGCTCTTCTCGACGACGTTCGTCAGCACGGCCAGGTCGACCAGGTCGCCCTCGTAGCTGATCCCGCGGTCGAACATGATGTCGAACTCGGCGTCCCGGAACGGCGGGGCCACCTTGTTCTTCACCACGCGGGCTCGAGTGCGGTTCCCGACCGCGACCTCCCCCTCCTTGATGCTGCCGGTCCGGCGGACGTCGATCCGGATCGACGAGTAGAACTTCAGCGCCCGCCCGCCCGGCGTCGTCTCCGGGCTGCCGAACATCACACCGATCTTCTCCCGCAGCTGGTTGATGAACACGACCGTGCAGTTGCTCTTGGCGATCGCCCCGGTCAGCTTCCGCAGCGCCTGGCTCATGAGCCGGGCCTGCAGCCCGACGTGGCTGTCGCCCATCTCGCCCTCGATCTCGGCCCGCGGGATCAGGGCGGCCACCGAGTCGACCACGATCACCTCGACCGCGTTGCTCCGGACGAGCAGCTCGCAGATCTCCATCGCCTGCTCGCCCGTGTCCGGCTGGCTGACCAGCAGGTCCTCCAGCTTCACGCCCAGCCGCTTGGCCCAGGACGGGTCCAGGGCGTGCTCGGCGTCGATGAACGCGGCCACCTTCCCAGCCCGCTGGCAGTTGGCGATGATGTGCAGCGTCAGCGTCGTCTTGCCCGACGACTCGGGCCCGAAGATCTCGATCACCCGGCCCTTGGGGATGCCGGTGCCGCCGAGGGCGATGTCGAGCGACAGCGACCCGGTCGGGATGCCCTCGAGCACCTTCGGGTTGTCGTCGAGCTTCATCACCGCGCCCTTGCCGAACTGTTTCTCGATCTGCTGGACGGCCCGGGATAGGGCCGAGTCGCGGGCGGCGGCGTCGGCGGCGCTGTTGCCGGCCCCCTTGCGGGTGTCCTCGGCAAATCGGCTGGACTTGAGGGTCTCGGAACGGTCGGAGGAATTGCCCTTCGCCATGGCGGGGGACCTTTCGTCGCCGGGTATGCTTTTCAGCCGGCGATGCGGCGGGTGATTCCGCGTGCGGCCGGGCCGGTCGGGACGCGGGGTGACGCGTCGACACAAGGCCCGGCCGGTGCACGCGGCACCCGCCTATGTCGGTGGCTCGGACGCGGCCGGCGGCGGGGAGCCGCACAAACCGCTCGCGGTGCAACCGGCACACTGCCGGACCCACCGCGGCCGAACTCGACGGGAGCCACCTACCGTCCCTGTTCGGCCGTTGTTTGTTCGGCAAGAGTACGTGGCTGGCTTGAGGAATTCAAGCGCGTGAAACGCAAAGTTTTGGGTGGCAAGTCGCGGCGAGCGGGCTCTGCTTCACGTTGGCCCGGAAGCTAATAAAGTACCGGCCTCGCCATCAGGGGCGGCACCGCAAATCGCTTATGACGCGAACACTGCCGGCACCCCTCCGACCGCCCGGCCGGGCCGACAGTGGCCGTGCAGTACCTCGACGGGGTGCCGGACGGTTCGCGACTGGCCGGCCACACCAATCAGGTCTGGCTGCTGGTGTCCTTCGCCAGCCTAGCGTTCGTGGGGTTCAACACGTTCCAACTGGTGCGGGCGTCGTGGGCGTGAAGCGGCCCCCAGCCCCCCGCAGCCCCGCCACTGCCGGCCGTCACGCGACCGGGAACCGCTCGACGGCCGCGTACGCCGGCCCGCCCGGCAACAGCCGGCTCTCGTACAGGACGAACTCGGCCGCCGCGAACGCGACCCGCGGCAGGTCGGCGATCCCCGGGAGCCCGGCCGCCCGGCGGCGGTCGATGCTCACCCCCCGCCGCGCCCGCCCGAGCGTCACGTGCGGCCGGTACGGCCGGTCGTCCCGTTCGACGGGGTACGCGTCGCACACCGCGGCGATGCCCGCGTGCAATTGACCGACCCGGTCGACGTCCCCGCCGAGCCCGGCCGCGATCACCCGCACGCTGCCCCGCGGCGGGAAGAACAGCGGCCCGTCCGCGTGCAGCTCGATCACGCCGGGCCGGGGCAGCCGGAGGAGGTCGGCCGCGATCGCGCGAGCCATGGGTTCGTCCACGTCGCCGAGGAACCGGAGCGTGACGTGCAGGTTGTCCGGCCGCACCCACCGGGCGAGCGGGTCCCGCCCGCGCGACGCCTCGTCCGCCTCCGCCCGCGCGACGGCGGCGGCCAGCGCGTCGCGGGCGGCGTCGGGGAGGGGGATGGCGAGGAAGAGGCGCATGGAAAGGCCCGGAAGAGGGTAGCTGGCGAGAGTGCTCCGGACCGGCCGGCCGCACAGCAACTGTCGGGCGGTCCCGTCACGGCTAATTATTCCGCGGCCGACACGTGCTTGACAACGGGATGTGCGGGGGTGGGAGGAAAAAGGTGGTCAGTATATCGGCGGCCCGTGGTTGGGAGCCGACGGCGGCCGTTCGTCATGAAGGTCCAGAAACCGGAGATGTTCGGGGCGGCCCTCGCGGCGCCGGCTGAGTCCTACTGAACGCCGGCCGGTGGTACGATGTGGAACGTATGGCCGACCCCGACCTCCTTCAACGCGTCACGTCCGATCCGGCAATCTTCGGCGGAAAGCCGATCGTCCGCGGGCGGCGGCTGGCGGTCGAGCACGTGCTGGCGATGCTGGCGGCCGGCGACTCGGCGCAGGACGTGATCGCCGCCTACCCGTTCCTCGAGCCGGACGACGTTCGGGCCTGCGTGCTGTACGCGTACAAGGTGGTGG
Source organism: Phycisphaerales bacterium (assembly GCA_028288905.1). GTDB lineage: Bacteria > Planctomycetota > Phycisphaerae > Tepidisphaerales > Tepidisphaeraceae > Humisphaera. Next base: position 4,162 of record JAQGHJ010000044.1, read on the forward strand.
CACACGAGCGGGTCGACCCATTCCCGGCAGGGTCGGCGGCGTGAGGGTGCTGCTCGACAGTTGCGTGGCCGGGCTGTCGGCTGACGCGGTCCGCGGGGCGGGTCACGACGTCGTCTGGGTCGGCGACTGGCCGAGCGACCCAGGCGACGAACAGATCCTCCGTCGCGCCGCGGACGAGGGCCGGGTGGTCGTCACGATCGACAAGGACTTCGGCGAGTTGGCGGTCGTGCGGGGCGTGCTGCACGCCGGGCTGGTCCGGCTCGTCGGGTTTCGGGCAGGCGAACAGGGAAAGGCGGTCGTGCGGCTATTGGCAGCTTACGAAACGGAGTTAGTGGCCGGTGCGATCGTCACGGCCGAGCCATGGCGGGTACGGGTTCGACCCGGGTGAGCGGGACGGACCAAGGCAGAGCGGCAAACCGAAAAACACCCGGCTATCGCCCACGGCGGCCTCTGCCAGACCGCCACCTCAGAAGCTCATCGCCTGCTTGAACTGGTGCCACCGGTCGTCGATCGCCTCCCGGTCGATCGCCTGCAGCCCGCCGAGGCTGAAGTCGGCGATCGTGTGGCTCGCCACCACCGTGCCGAACGCCATCGCCCGCTTGATCGTGGCCGGGCTGAACGTGCCCTGGGTGGCGAGGTACCCCATCATCCCGCCGGCGAAGCTGTCGCCGGCCCCGGTCGGGTCGACGACCACGTCGGCCGGGTAGGCCGGCAGCACGAACACGTCTTTGTCGCTGACGAGCATGGAGCCGTGCTCGCCCTTCTTGATCACGACGAACTTCGGGCCCATCTTCAGCACGTCCCGGGCGGCGGCGATCAGGTTCTTCTTCTCTGTCAGCAGCCGCGCCTCGCCGTCGTTCAGCACGAGCCCGTGGATCTTGCCAAGCAGCTTCACCAGCTCGGCCCGCTCGGTCGTGATCCACAGGTTCATCGTGTCGGCCACGACGAGCTTGGCGGCCTTCAGGTTTCCCAGCATCTGCTGCTGGAGGGCCGGGTGGGTGTTGGCCAGGAACACGTACCGGCTGTCGAGGAACGCGTCGGGGATCTTCGGCGCCCGCTCGGCCAGCACGTTCAGGTCGACCTCGACCGTTACCGCCTCGTTCAGGTCCTTCACGTACGACCCGTGCCAGCGGAACGTCTTGCTGCCCTGCCGCACTTCCAGCCCGGCCGTGTCGATGTCCCGCCCCTTGAACACGTCGAGCATCGGCTTCGGGCAGTCGTCGCCGACCGCCCCGACGAGGCGGACGGGCGTGAAGAACGACGCGGCGTACGCGAAGTAGACGGCCGACCCGCCGATCACGTCGTCGCGCTTGCCGGTGGGGGTTTCGACCGTGTCGATGCCGAGGGAGCCGGTGAAGAGGAGGGGCATGGGGAGGGGAGGGAAAGTGCTAAGTGCTGAGTACTAGGTGCTGAGTGCGGGAACGCGCGGACGGCGGGGGCATTCTTAGGATGGCATCGGGCGAGTCAAATTGGTCGAGCCCTGGGACTCTGCAGTAGGACGGTTGCCGCGAGCGGACCGCTCATTCGGAGCGGCGGGCGTACACCCGGAGCCAGTACCCGCGCCAAGCGTCATTCGCCATGTAGAAGGCTGCGGCGTAACGTCGACCGTCGACGGAGAGAATGACCTGCGACGCCCCGCCGTACAGCTGCCCGCCCATGTAGTGATGGCCGATCCGCGCGAGCGCGGTGCGGAACCCGCCCTTGCTGGTCGACGCCGCAACGAATACGTCCCGTTCCGTCCCGTCGGCCGCCCCCATCCGTACGCACCAACGGAGGTCGTGAGCCGACCCGAGTTCCGCGTACAGGAGCCGGCCGCCCCCGCCGCCGTACGTCAGCAACGCGTGAACGAGGCGGTCCACGAAGCGGGTGACGTCGCGCGGGTCCGACGCCACGCCGGGCTCAGGGACCTCGATAACGTTTGGTTCTTGGGCGTCCGGCATGACCGGTTTACTTGATGCCCGGCAGCTGGCGGATCTTCACGCGGGTGCCGGTGACGGTGTAGACGCGGCCCGGGGCGAGCCGCTTGTAGCGGTCGAACAGCCGGTCGACGGCGTCGTCCTGCTCGACGTCGCCGCCCTCGAGCTGGAGGTAGACGAGGGTGCGGCCGAACTTCGTGTCGGCCGCCTCTTGGAACGGGGCGTCGGCCACCGTCGGGTCGGTCGTAAGCACGTCGAGCTGGGCCTTGTGGGCGGCGTCGAGCACGTCGCCCGGGGCGGCGTCGGGGTCGGCGAGGCCCGCGTCGGTCGGCGACACGACCTTGTGCCCGTGACGGACGAGGGCGGCGGCGACGGCGGGCGTGGTGGTCGGACCGTGGATGAGCCAGCGCATAGCAGGGTACCGGAATGACGAAGTTCGAACGACGAATGACGAAACGCGGAGGCGGCGGAGTGCGGCACGACGGACGAAGCGGGGAGCGGACGACGCGGCAGACGAACCCGAACGGACCGGCGCCGATCGCCCGCGTCCCCCGTTTCGTCATTCGTCATTCGGACTTCGTCATTCCGCGGCCCTCCCGGCCGTCGATCACGGGTTCAGCTCGGCCGCCGCGCTCCACTTGCCGGCCAAAAGCCAGCGGCGGCGGCGGTGCGGGTGGACGGCCAGTTGCAGGTGCTCGACCCGCTTCGGGCGGACGACCAGCACCTCGAAGTTCGGTGGCGGGCCGTCGCCGGGCCCGGCGGCCTTGGGGAAGGCGGCCGGCTCGTCGGATCGGCGGGCCCCGGGCGTCGGCCAGTAGAACAGGGCCCGGGCGGGGTCCGACATCGCCCGCCACAGCTCGTCCCGGGCCGGGTCGGGCGAGGTCGGCCCGCCACCGGGGGCCGGCCCGGCCACCCGGATCGACCCGAGCACCCGGTACTGCTCCCGGGCCGCCGGCAGCCAGAACACGACCTCGGTCTGCGGGGCGGCCTTCACCTGCTCGTTCTTCTCGGTCCGGGCGTCGGACACGACGTGTACCGCCCCGTCGGCCGACACCCGCCGGCACACGACCGTCCGCGCCCGCGGGGCCCCGGCCCGGTCGACCGTCGCCATCGTGCAGACCTGCGGCTTGCCGTCCCCGAACTCGCGGGTCAGGGCGGCCCGAAGTTCGTCGATCCACTCGCTCATGAATGCGGGCCGGCCTGTCGCGGTTTCACAGCCAGCCCGTCGCGGCGACGGCGGGCGAACCGGGTATTATGCCGGTGGCGGGCACAGGGGCAAGGCGGCGGGCTTCCTCCCCCGTGGCACGGGTTTGCAACCCGTGGCTTTAACGCGTCTGGCGGCTCGTGCGCCGCAGAGGCGAAACGCACGGGTTGAAAACCCGTGCCACGGGGGAGGAAGCCGCCGGCAACCGCGAACGCGCGGCAGCACACCCCATCGGCGCGCCTCAACACACCCATGACGAGCGACGTCCCCGACCCCGCTTACCTCCGCCCGTACCGAGATGCCGCCCGCGCGCACGGCGGCGGGTTCAGGTCGCTGCTCTGGGCCAGCCCGCAGACCCAAGGCGTCCGGTTCGACGCCCTGACCCGGATCGTCGACTTCCGCGGCCGGCTCGTGTGCGACGCCGGGTGCGGGCGGGCGGACCTGCTCGACCACCTCGACCGCTCCGGAATCGGCGTGGCCGACTACACCGGGATCGAGGCGGTCGGTGCCCTGGCGGACGCGGCCGAGCGGAAGCGGCGGCGGAACGTGCGGATGATCCGAGCCGACTTCGTCTCGCGGCCCGCCTGCCTGTTCGTCGGGGCGGAGGTGGTCGCGTTCAGCGGGTCGCTGAACACGGTCGACGACGCGGCGTTCTACGCCACCGTCCGCCGGGCGTTCGACGCGACGGCGTGGGCCCTGGTGTTCAACTTCCTGTCCGGGCCCGAGCTGGCCGGGGCCGACCACCTGTACTGGCGGGCCAAGCCGGACGTCGAGCGGTTCGTCCGGTCGCTCGACCCGGTCGAGGTCCGGGTGGCGGACGACTACCTCGACGGCGACTGCACAATCGCGGTCCTGAAGGTGGACCCGCACGCCACATAGGGCCGCACACCGCCCAAGGTCCGCCCTCGCGCGGGGCCCGCCCCGGCGCGGCGGAGGCCCCCGCGGCCGCCTTGTCCGCCCCCCCGCGCCGGCTATAGTGGCCGCCCCTTGCCCAAGCGCATCGCCATCCTCGGCTCGACCGGATCGGTCGGGTGCAACGCCGTCGCCGTCGTCGCGGCCCTCGGCCCCGGCTACGCCGTCACCGCCCTGTCGGCCGGCCGGAACGGGCCCAAGCTGCTGGAGCAGGCCCGCCTCTGCCGCCCCGCCGCCGTCGCAATCGCCGACCCGGACCCCGACCCCGCGCTGGTCGCCGAGTTGGCGGCGCTCGGGTGCGCCGTCCACGTCGGCCCCGACGGGCTCGTCGAGCTGGCGACCCGGGACGACGTGGACGTGGTGCTGGCGGCCGTTGTCGGGGCGGCCGGGCTGCCGGCCGTGCTGGCCGCCGTCCGGGCTGGCAAGACGCTGGCGCTGGCGAACAAGGAGAGCCTCGTCGTCGCCGGGTCGCTCGTGATGGCCGAGGCGAAGGCCCGGGGCGTGCCGGTGCTGCCGGTCGACTCCGAGCACGCGGCCGTGTTCCAGGCGATGCAGGCGGGCCGGCCGAACGAAGTCGCGCGGATCGTGCTGACGGCCAGCGGCGGGCCGTTCCGGACCTGGCCGGCCGAGCGGATCGAGTCGGCCACGCTCGCCGACGCCCTCCGCCACCCGACGTGGCAGATGGGCAACAAGATCACGATCGACTCGGCCACGATGTTCAACAAGGCGTTGGAGATCATCGAGGCCCGGTGGCTGTTCGACCTGCCGGCCGAGCGGATCAAGGTCGTCGTCCACCCCGAGTCGGTCGTCCACTCGATGGTCGAGTTCGTGGACGGGTCGGTCGTGGCCCAGCTGTCGCCGCCGGACATGAAGACGCCGATCCAGTACGCCCTGACGTACCCCGAGCGGGTGCCGGGGCCGGCCCGGCGGATGGACTGGGCGAAGGCGTTCGACCTGCACTTCGAGCCGCCGGACGAGAAGCGGTTCCCGGCCCTGACGCTGGCGTACGAGGCGGTGCGGGCCGGCGGGACGATGGGGGCCGTGCTGAACGGGGCGAACGAGGCGGCCGTCGACCTGTTCGCGTCCGGTAAGATCGCGTTCGGCGAGATTTCGCGGGTGGTCGGGTTTACAATGTCCCGCCACCCGGTTCAGGCCGCGCCGTCGCTGGACGATCTGATCGAAGCCGACCGCTGGGCCCGGCAGACGGCCCGGGAGCGGGCCGGCGTCGGCACGTCGGCCGCCGCCGCCATGCCTCCCGTCCGCCCGGCGGAATCGGTGTTGGCCTGACCGGGCCGGCATCGTCTGGTGCGTTGCGTGGCCATCCGGAATCCCTGTTTGAAAGGCGAACGCCGAACATCGAACGCCCAACACCGAACATCGAAGTAGAGAGGGCATTCCGCTTCCTCCAATTCGATGTTCGGCGTTGGGCGTTCGATGTTCGGCGTTCGCCCCCGCCCGTCCCCGCTGACTGACCCTTCCCATGATTCCCTCCCTCGACACCCTCGGCTACCTGGGCCTGCTGGCGCTCGGGTTCGGCTTCGTCATCTTCTGGCACGAGCTCGGGCACTTCCTGGCCGCCAAGTGGGCCGGGGTGCGGGTCGAGCAGTTCGCGGTCGGGTTCGCCCACGCGGTCGTGTCGTGGCGGAAGGGCATGGGGTTCCGGCTCGGCAGCTCGCAGAAGGAGTACAACGGCCGGCTGTACCAGCACCTCGGCAGGGTGCCGGCCGTGAGCGATACGGCCGAGACCGCCAGCGACCTGGAAAAGCGGCAGGCCGGCGAGGCCCTGGGGCTCGGCGAGACCGAGTACCGGCTCAACTGGCTGCCGCTCGGCGGGTACGTGAAGATGCTCGGGCAGGACGACCTCCGCCCGAACTCCGAGGCCGACGACCCCAAAGCGTACAACCGCCAGCCGATCTACAAGCGGATGGTGATCGTGTCGGCCGGCGTGATCATGAACGTGATCCTGGCCGCGATCGGGTTCGTCGTGCTGTTCTCGGTCGGGTTCAAGGTCCCGCCGGCGAAGGTCGGGTCGGTCGTGCCGAACTCGCCGGCCCAGCTCGCCGGCGTGCGGGTCGGGGACCGGATCCTGGAGCTCGACGGCAAGACCCTCTACGACGACTACACGAAGCTCCAGCTGAACGCCGCCCTGTCCGCCAGCGGGCAGGACATCCCGATCAAGGTCGAGCGGGCGACGGCCGGCGGCGCGAAGGAAGTGCTGACGCTGACGATCCAGCCGCAGAAGTCGGAGCTGGCCGGGACGAAGCTGGTCAGCCTCGGCATCGGGTCGGCCGTCGATCTCCGCGGGCCCAAGCCGCCGGAGAAGCCGGTCCCGGAGGACAAGCGGGACCTGACGAAGATCCTCTCGAAGAACTCCCTGCTGATCCAGGTCGGCGACGTGGTCACGCACGTGAACGGGCGGCCGGTCGAGGCCGGCGACCTGGCCGTGCTCGACGCGGCAGTGCAGTCGGGGGAACCCGTCCAGCTGACCGTGCGGGACAAGGCCGGGCAGGTCGGTGAGCGGACGTTCGTGCCGACGTTCGACAAGCCGTTCGGGCGGGAGCAGTTCGACCTGCTCGGGATGGTCCCGCGGCAAGTGGTCACGAGCGTCGGCGAGGACGCGCCGGCGGCCGGCAAGCTGCTGCCGGGCGACGTGTTGTTGTCGGTCGGGACCGAGGGGTCGGGCGACGCCAAGCTCGTGCCGAACCTGCTCGGGCTGCGGAAGCTGGTGAACGACGCGGCCGGGGCGGGCAAGCAGGTGAAGCTAACCGTGCTGCGGGCCGGCAACACCGTCGAGGTGCCCGGCGTCGAGCCGAAGAAGATCTCCCGGCAGTACTACGGTGTCGGCGTGAGCCTGGCGGCCGACCCGGACGCGGCCGTGGTGTCGGAGGTGCTGCCCGGGTCGGCCGCGGCGGTCGCGGGCATCCCGGACCGGGCGACGGTCACGGCCGTGAACGGCAAGCCGGTGGCGAACTGGCAGGCGGCCCACGTCGCGCTGCGGGCGGCCGTCACCGGCGGGCAGGCCGCCGCCGTGCCGCTGGGCTACAAGACCGAGGGCGGGGAGGAGAAGACCGCGACGTTGAACCTCGACGCGGCCGCGGTCGCGCTCGTGAACCAGGTGCGGTACGAGGTGGCCAACGGCGGGTCCGGGGCCGGGCTGTTCCTGGACCCGACCCGCGGCGAGCGCAAGGCCGGTGGCATCGGCGAGGCCATTAAGCTCGGGGCGGTCGAGACGCGGGACTTCGTCCTGCAGTTCTACGTGACGCTCAAGCGGATGGCGACGCGGGACGTGAGCGCCGACAACCTGATGGGCCCGATCGGCATCTTCCAGACCGGGACGACGATCGCGTCGAAGGGCCCGGACTGGCTGCTGTGGTTCCTGTCGATGATCTCGGCGAACCTGGCGGTCGTGAACTTCCTGCCGATCCCGATCGTCGACGGCGGGCTGTTCCTGTTCCTGCTGATCGAGAAGGTCAAGGGCCGGCCGGCGTCGCCCCGCGTGCAGATGATCGCCCAGTACGTCGGGCTCGCCCTGCTGCTGAGCATCTTCCTGTTCGTCACGTACCAGGACATCGCCAACTTCCGCGTCCGCATGTGAGGGAAGAAGTAGGCGGTAGGCAGAGGGCAGGAAGGACACGAGCCCCGAAGGGGCGAAAGAGCCCGAGTGCCAACCGGCGCTCGGGCTCTTTCACCCCTTCGGGGCTCGTGCGTCACACGAATTCCGCAACCCGGGGCTCGCGCTCCGGGCTGTGGTGCTTCCGCCCCTTCGGGGCTCGTACTCTTCCTGCCCTCTGCCTACCGCGTACTGCCTACTTTCCCCGCCGGGATCACGTCCAACACCAGCGCGCCCATCTCGTCCGTCGTCCCCTCGCCGAACCGGACGCGCCGGGGCGGGTTGGACGGTTGGGCGGGGTTGTCGGCCGAGTTGTCGAACGTCCAGGTCGTGTCGATCCGGGTGCCGGCCGGCAGGCGGACGGGCTCGCGGCACTGGTAGTACCCCTGCCAGCGGAAGTCCCAGTCGGGGATCGACAGCAGGCGGACGGCCGACCCGTCGGGGCGGGTGGCGGTCGCGGCGCAGGTGCGGCCGATCAGGTGCATGTGCGGGAACAGCCCGATCACGTCCACGTCACTCTTGATCGTCTTCGTCGACTTGAGCGTGTGCCCGACCGCCCCCGGCGGGATGTCGACCTGGCTGTTCATCAGCACGACGGCCGACATCCTGCCCGTCGGCGGCGCGTCCGTCAGGTACAGGCCGACGCTCGACAGCTCGTCCTCCGGCTTGCCGGTCGGGTGGAGGTGGAGCTGCAGGACGAGGTCGCGGTCGGCCGGCCACGGCAGCGCGTACCCGTCCGGCAGCGGCAGCGGGTCCTTGCCCGGGACCCAGATGCCGGGCGACCCGGGCAGCCGGTCGCCGGGGGCGTTCAACCCGCTCTTGAACCCCGGCCCGGTCCCGGCCGGCTCGGCCGACAGGCGGCGGTTCGCCTCGTCCCGCTTCATCGAGCCGAGCACGGCGTGGTGGACGACCTGCCGGTTCCGCGGCCGGTACTCGGCCGCCCGCACGTACTTGCCGGGCGGCACCGCCACCGGGAGGACGAACGTGCGGTACACGTCCGGCCCGTCGGCCGGCACCGTGTACTCCGCCGGCATGCTGACGACGAGGTCCGGCGTGCCGAACCGCCACCCCTCCGGGAAGGCCGGGGCCGGCGGGGCGTCGGCCGGGTTCCCCTCCGGGGCGCCGGCCTCGGACCACGACTTGAGCGTCGCGAGCTGGGCGTCGGTCAGCCGCCGCTCGCCGACGAAATGCACGTCCCCGCCGTCCGGCTTCCACGGCGGCATAATGCGGCGGCTCGTGAGGTCCACGATCTGCCCGGCCCGCCGCTTGGCATCCCCGTACGACAGCAGCGGGAACGGGGCCGCCTCGCCCGGGCGATGGCAACCGGCACAGTTGGCTGCCACGATCGGGGCGACGTCCTTGTGGTAGGTCGGCGACCCGGCCGGGGAAGGTGCCGCCGCCGTCGCGACGGAAGCGACGCTGGCCAGGCCGAGCACGGCCATGCCAAACACAAGTCGACCGATTCGTCGAGATGCAGACGGCGAAGACATTCCGGTTACCCCCACCTCGTGAAGTTTGATCCGCCAACCCTCGTGGCATGCGCGGGACGCGGCCCTATCGAAAAGAATGCCGGCCTCCGAAGACCCCTCCTGCCCCCGCCCCAGGGAGTACCCGGGAGAGGGGGCAGGAGGCTGGTGATCGACGCGCCACTCAACGTTCACCCCTACCGTAGTCGGCGAGGCGACGCACCCGCGACTGCAATCTTACCCTGCATGCTGCTCCAGGCGGTGGGCCTGGCACTCAGGGAAAGTGACCAGTCCGGAATCGTCGGCTTCTAGCGTTCGACGGACGGGGCCGCCTTATAATGAGAGTTCGATCGGCCCCGGGTATATCTTGAGGGACACAATGGTCGCTAAGACGTGCCGACTTCTCTTCGCTACGGTAGCGGTCTCGCTGTCGCTGGCCGTGATGTGGCCGGCTTGGGGAACGACGGCCCGTGCCGATCTTCCGGCACCGCCTGGCTCCCCGCCCGCGACCACGCAGGCCGCCCTGGGTGCCCCCACTCCCGCCGCTATCGTCCGCATCGACGGCGAGATTGATGACTACAACCGCGACCAGCTCAAGCTCCGGTTCGGCCGGGCGAAGGCGGCCGGGGCGAAGGTGATCGTCCTCGAGATCGACACGTACGGCGGGCTGGTCACCTCCGGCCTCGACATCTCCCGGTTCCTGAAGAACCAGCGGGACGTGCGGACGATCGCGCTCGTGGACTCCAAGGCGATCTCGGCCGGGGCGATGATCGCGCTCGCCTGCGACGAGATCGTCATGACCCCGAGCGGGACGCTGGGGGACTGCGCCCCGATCCGCGTCGCCCCCGGCGGCGGGTTCGACCCGATGGGCGCGACCGAGCGGAGCAAGGCCGAGAGCCCGGTGTTGGCCGACTTTCGCGAGAGCGCCGAGCGGCACGGGTACCCGCCGCTGTTGGCCGAAGCGATGGTGTCGCTGCCGTACACCGCCCACTGGGTCGAGGACGGCGACGGGCACCGAAAGTTCGTCGACACCGCCGAATACAAGACGCTGACGGCGGCGTCGGGCGGGTGGCACCCGGTGCCCGGCGAGCCCGACCCGATCGACGGGCCGGACACGCTGCTGACCGTCCACTCCGAGCAGGCCGTCCGGTACGGCCTCGCGACCGGCACCGCCGCCGGAGCCGACGACTTGGCGGCCCAACGAAACCTGTCGGTTATCGCCCACTACCAGAGCGGGGCCGGCGACCGAGTCGTGGCGCTGCTCGGCAGCTCACCGGTCCGCCTGCTGCTCATGGTCGTGTTCGTCAACGCCCTGCTGATCGCCGTCAAGACGCCCGGCACCGGGTCGCCCGAGGCGATCGCCCTGCTGACGCTCGCCCTGCTCGTCGGCGTGCCGATGCTGACCGGGTACGCCTCCTGGGTCGAGGTGCTGATGATCGTCGGCGGGATCGGGCTGATCCTGTTCGAGGTGTTCGTGTTCCCCGGGCATCTGGTGTCCGCCCTGCTCGGCGGGCTGCTGCTGCTGGCCGGCATCGCTCTGACGTTCGTCGGCGACGTCCGCGGCCTACCCGGCGGGTGGAGCTTGCCCCAGACCGGGGCGTCGCTCCAGCGCGGCATCCAACTGACGGTCGTCGGGCTGGCGGCCAGCATGCTGGTGTTCGGGTGGGTGCGGCGGTACCTGCCGAACATCCCGTACTTCAACCGGCTGATCCTGGCCCCGACGGGAGTAACGCCGACAGGCGACGCCCCGGCGATTGCCGCCTCGCCGGCCCCGCCGCTGTTCGTGCCGGCGGTGCCGACCCCCGCGTTCGGCCCGGCCGATGCCGAGGACGTCTGGCCCTTCGTCGGCACGGTGGGAGTGGCCGTCAGCGACCTCAAGCCGGGCGGGACCGTCCGGTTCCCGTACGCCGACGACTCCCGCGTCGCGTCAGCCGTCAGCCGCAGCGGGTACGTGTCGGCCGGCTCGAAGGTCGTCGTGCGGGAGGTGCACGGGTCGACCGTGGCGGTACAGGCCGCGGGGTGATCGACCGCCCCCGGACTTGTGGAACGGGCGGAGCCGCCCCGCTCCCCAACCGCGTGAACCGAGCCGAGCTGTAGAACAACCGTCGGTTTCGGATACGCTGGGACCCCGCCATGGAACCGCTTTGGCTCGCCCTCCTGCTGTTCGTCGCCACGGCCGCGCTGGTCGCGATGGAGCTGGTCCTGCCCGGCGGCGTGCTCGGGGTGATGGCCGCCGTCGCGGCGGTCGGCGGGGTGGCGGCCTGCTTCGCCCACTCGCACGCGGCCGGGGCGGCGTCGCTGGTCGGCCTCGTCGTACTCGGGCCGGCCGGGTGGGTGCTGTACGTGCGGAACGTCGACCGGGTGTTCGGGGCGCGGAACGTGGTGCTCGGCCCCGGCGACGCGGCGACCGCCGTCCCGCCGGTGCCGCTGCTGCCCGGCCAGCCGGGATTCGCGGTCAGCGAACTGCGGCCGGGCGGGGTGTGCGACTTCGCCGGCCGCCGGGTCCCGGCGCGGAGCGAGACCGGCCTCGTGCCGGTTGGCTCTACGGTACGGGTGGTGAGCTACGCCGACGGCCGGGCCGTCGTGCGGGCCGTGTAACGGGGGCGACCAAGGTCGCCCCATTTTGGGGAAGGACAGTAGAGGCTCATGAACCTGCTCGCCGACATCGAAATCTCGACCGTCGTTGCCATCATCGCCGGCATCGTCCTGCTGGTGCTGTTGGTCGTGATGGGCCAGTTCATCGGCATCTACGTCCGGGCGCTGGTCAGCGGGGCCCGTGTCGGGTTCCTGGACCTCGTCGGGATGCGGCTGCGGAAGGTGAACGCGATGGCGATCGTCAACGCCCGCATCCAGGCGCTGCGGGCCGGGCTGAACGTGACGACCCCGGAGATGGAGAGCCACGTGCTGGCCGGCGGCGACGTGCAGCGGGTGATCAGCGCGATGATCGCCGCGAGCAAGGCGAACATCGGGCTCGACTGGCGGACGGCGACCGCGATCGACCTGGCCGGGCGGGACATCCTCGACGCGGTGCAGACGAGCGTGAACCCGAAGGTGATCGACGTCCCGAACGCCAGCATGGGCCGGGCGACGATCGATGGCGTGGCCAAAGACGGCATCCAGCTCAAGGTGAAGGCCCGGGTGACGGTCCGGACGAACATCAAGAGCCTCGTCGGCGGGGCGACGGAGGAGACGATCATCGCCCGGGTCGGCGAGGGCATCGTGAACGCGATCGGTTCGGCGATCGACTACAAGCACGTGCTGGAGAACCCGGACAGCATCTCCAAGGCGGTGCTGAGCAAAGGGCTGGACGCGAACACGGCGTTCGAGATTCTGTCGATCGACATCGCGGACATCGACGTCGGCGAGAACCTGGGTGCCAAGCTCCGGGCCGACCAGGCCGAGAGCGACAAGCGGCGGTTCCAGGCCGAGGCCGAGCAGCGGCGGGCGATGGCCGTCGCCCACGAGCAGGAGAACGTGGCCGAGCAGGCGAAGAACAAGGCGCTGGTCGTGCTGGCCGAGGCCGAGGTGCCGCGGGCGATCGCCGACGCGTTCCGGAGCGGGAACCTCGGAGTGATGGACTACTACAAGCTGCGGAACATGCAGGCCGACACCGGGATGCGGGAGGCGATCGCCAAGCCGGCGGAAGGCCCGAAGGCGTGACGGGGGCGGGACGGGGACATTGCAGATTGCGGATTTCAAATTGCAGATTTCCGAATTCAGGCGGGTGCCGGCCGAGTGGGCTTGAGGGTTCACCCGGTCGCGTGACGCGGACGGATTGGAGACCGGCGTGATCCTTCACCTCATCATCCGGGCGATTGAAGCGGCGATGGAGAAGTCCGCGGCCGGCAGTTCGCAGTCGGCCGACATGGCCCGCTGGCAGGCGGAGGCGGCCGCGCGGGCGGAGTGGGAGCGGCAACGGCAAGCCGCCGAGCTGGCCGCGCTGACGGGCCGGGGCAAAGGTCAGGGGAAGTCGAAGGGGAAGCGGCGCGGCGGGGGCGGCGGCCCGGCCTTGATGCCCCCGCCCATCCCCGTCCGCCCGGCCGCCGCGAGTGGCGACGTTGTCCGCCCCGAACGTCAGAGGGCGGTAGCACCGGCGACCGCCACGGCCGATGCTATCGCCGGCTGGGCTAAGCCGGGGACGTTGCGGTCGCAGTTCATCCTGACCGAGGTGATGAAGCCGCCGCTGTCGCTGCGGGAGCCTGGGTGAAGGTGGGGGCGGAGGGGCGGGAGGGTTGGATACGGGTACGTGGGGCCGGTGTCGGCTCGAGCGTGTCGCTAACTCGGTTGAAGTCGGAGTGTGACGCCTGCGGATGTCGACGTTTGCCCCGCCCACCGTCGCCGCCCTCCCCGCCGCCCTCGCGGCGGCGGACGTCGATTGGGGGAAGCTGATCGGGGTCGCGTTCGTCGTGGTGGTCTGGCTCGTCGGTGCCGCGGCCAAGGGGCTGGAGCGGCTGACGAAGAAGTCGGGCGAAGAGCCAGCCCCCGGACCGGGCGTCGCCCCGCCGCCGCCGATCGCCGCCTATTACACCGCCACGCCGCAGTACCCCGCCCCGCCGCCGATCCCTTCTACCTACGCGGCGAGCCCGGTGCCGCGGCTTGTGCCGCCCCGGATCCCGTCCTCCGCGGCACCGTCGCGCGGTGCGAAGCCGCCGAAGTCGAAGAAGCGTGGGGCGACGCCGCGCCTCCCGGCGGTTCCTGCGATGGCCACAAACCGGGGCGAGGGCTATGCGGCTGCGGCCGCCCGGTCGCTCCAGTCCCCGCCGCGGCCCGCGCCGGCCGCCCAGCCGCCGCTCGACGCCGCCGCCATTCGCCGTTGGCTGACGCCGCGGACGCTCAAGCAGCAGTTCGTGCTAACGGAGCTGTTCGACCCGCCGCCAAGCGCTCGGTGACGAGCCGCGCGTCGGGACCGCCCGGTCAGTGCACCTCGAACCCGACCTTCGCCTTCTTCGCCGGGGTCTCGCCGAGGTAGGTGATGAAGATCTCCTCGTCGGCATTGATGTCCCGGCGGGCGGTGAACTCCAGCAGGTCCGGGCTGTGCCGCTCGACCCGGCAGTTCGGCACGTCCGAGTGGTTGTAGATCGACCCGTACCCCAGCGCCAGCGCGACGTAGTCCCGCTTCGTCATCCCCTCCCAGTCGAACACGTACCAGGAGATGAGCGTGGCGCGGCGGGCGGCCTCGCTGTCGCCGAACACCTGCTGCTTCGGGATCAGGATGGCCGGCACCCGCTCGATCAGCGTGCCGGCCGGGATGTCGAACCGGGCGAACACGCCGCGGCCGCCCTTGCCGCGGTTGTCGGCCCGCCGGACCTCGACCCACTCGGACTGCTTGCAGAGGACCATGAGTAGTGGAACTATCGGACGCCGCCGCCGCCGATCTAAAGAGGAACACGAATCGTCACCGCCGCCGCTCCCCCCGCGTCAGGTGGACCGCCAGCACGGTCACGTCGGCCGGCGTGATGCCGCTGATCCGCAGCGCCTGGCCGAGGCTGCGGGGGGTGAACGTGGCGAGCTTCTGGCGGGCCTCGGTCCGCAGCCCGGCGACGACGGCGTAGTCCAAGTCGGACGGGATCAACTTCTGCTCCAGTTGCCCCATCCGCTCGACCGCTTGATCTTGGCGGGCGAGGTACCCGGCGTACTTGGCCCGGATGTCGAGCAGCCGACCGACGTCCGCCCCGACGCCGGCCAGCGCGGGCACCCTGGCGACCACGTCGTCCCAGTTCTGGTCGGGCCGGCGGAGCAGCTCGTACGCCGTCGTGTCGCCAGCCCGCTGGTGCTTCAGGAGGGCCAGCCCGTCCTCGACCGCTTGCCGCCGGGCGGAGAACCGGGCCCACCGGTCGTCGGCGACGAGCCCCAGGTCCCGGCCGAGGGGCGTCAGCCGGTCGTCGGCGTTGTCCGCCCGCAGGTGCAGCCGGTGCTCGGCCCGGCTGGTGAACATGCGGTACGGCTCGGTCGGCGGCTTGGTCACCAAGTCGTCGACGAGCACGCCGATGTAGGCTTGGTCTCGCCGCAGGACGAAGTCCGGCTCTTGCCCCGCCGCCAGCCGGGCGGCGTTCACGCCGGCAACCAGCCCCTGGGCGGCCGCCTCCTCGTACCCGCTCGTGCCGTTGATCTGCCCGGCCAGGAACAGCCCGCGGACCGCCTTCGCCTCCAGCGTCGACCGGATCTGGGTCGGCCAGACCATGTCGTACTCGACCGCGTACCCGTGCCGCAGGATCGTCGCCCGCTCCAGCCCCGGCATCAGCTTGATCATCGCCGCCTGCACGTCGGCCGGCAGGCTCGTGCTGACGCCGTTGCAGTAGATCTCGTCGGTGTCGAGCCCCTCGGGCTCCAGGAAGACGTGGTGGCTCTGCTTGTCGGCG
>JAQGHJ010000079.1 GCA_028288905.1 Phycisphaerales bacterium
GACCGCGTGCTCGAGCGCATCCCCGAAAGCCCGGTCGGTGCCCGGGTCGCGGCGGCGGACGACGATAAGGTGTGAGCGGCAACGCGTGACGCCGCGCGGCCGCGAACGCCGCGGGGTCGCGGAGACAACCGAACCCGGTCGGGTGCGCCCTGTAGCCCCGCCCGGGAGGGCGGGGTGGCCGCGTCCGACGCGGGGAACCTTCCCTCTCCCGGGCGGGGCTATCATTTCCGCCCGGGCCTTTGCCCGCCCGAAACGAGGACGCCCGCCCATGCCCGCCACCCGCCCCCGCCGCCCGGCCGTTCGCCACCTGCCGTGGCTCGCGCTGCTCGCCGTCGCCCCCGGCTGCGGGTTGATCTTCGGCGGCAGCCCGGACAAGGCGAACATCCAGCTCCGCAAGGACAAGCAGGAGCTGCAGGGGAAGCTGGCCGACGCGGACCAGCACACCAAGGCCGACCAACGGCAGATCGACGCCCTGCGGACCAGCCGCCCGACCGTCCCGACGTTGCCGCCGGAGCGGCTGAGCAAGCTGTTCGTCACGTCCGGCCTGGAGTTCGGCCGGCTGACCGGCGGGTGGGACGCCGACCCGGCGGCCGCGGGGGACGAGGGGCTGAGGGTGTACGTCGCCCCGACCGACGCCGACGGCCAGCCGATCAAGATGGCCGGTTCGTTCGTCGTCGAAGCGTTCGACCTCGCGGACAAGGCCGACCCGCTCGTCGGGCGGTGGACCTTCGACATCGACGCGGCAAAGAAATCGTGGCGGGGGGCGCTGCTCGACTACGCGTACGTCCTGTCGTGCCCGTGGCAACGGCGGGTGCCGGCCCACTCGGAGCTGACGCTGAAGGTCGAGTTCGCCGACGAGCTGACCCAGGCGACGTTCAAGGCCCAGCGGACGGTGGCCGTGAAGGTGCCGCCGGCGACACGACCCACCTCCTTGCCGGCCACGACGCCCGGTTGACCCGCCGGACGCTTCGGGACACCTCTCACTTCTCCGGCTTCGCGGCCGTCGCGGCGGTTGGCTTCGCCGGGTCGCACTTCACCTTCAGCACGACCGGGAAGTGGTCGCTGGCCACCTTCGCCAGCCCACCCTGGAACACGGTCACGCCGAGGATCTGGTCTTTCATCGCCGGGGTGGCGACCGCGTGGTCGATTAGGCTGCGGTACTGGTCCCGGTCGTACCCGCCGAACGAGATCGCCTTGGCGTCGACCAGCGACTTCGTCGCCAGCGCGAACCCGTCGGCGGGCGGGCCGACGAGCAGGTCGATCGCGTCCGCCCCGGCCAGTTCCTCGTACTCGTCCTTGCCGACCGAGTCGTTCATGTCCCCGAGCAGCAGGACGTCGTCCGAGTCCCCGCCGGCCGCCAGTTCCTTCATGATCGCGTGAGTGCGGGTCGCCTCCCGGTTCCGCCACTCTGCCGTCGCCTTGCCGGCCGCGTTGCGAGCGGCCACCACCTTCGCCGCGATCTCCGCCTTCGGCTGCCCGGCCAGCTGCTGCCGCAGGGCCGCCTCCTCCTCCCGGCCGAACCCGATCAGCTTGCTCTTCTGGTGCGTCACGCCAACCCAGAACGCGTACCCCGACGGCGTCTGGACGAGGCAGAACGCCGGCCCGCGGGCGAACAGCTTCCGCTCCGGCTGCGTCGGGTCCGGCTCGTCGCGGTACTTGTCGAGCCGCTTCAGCACCTTGAACCCCGGCTTCAGCAGCATGTTCAGGTGCTGGTTCCGCTCACCGGTGTTCGTCGGGAACGTCATCACGGTGGCGTACGCCCCTTCGAGCCACCGCTTGTTGAAGAACTCCAGGTTGTCCTGGGTACACCCCTCCTCGATGACGAGCACGTCCGGGTTGACGGCCGGGTCGGCGATCACCTGGGCCGTCTCCCAGTTGTCCTCGTCGTTGCCGTGGCGGAGCTGGTACAACATCTCCTTCAGGTCCGAGTCGGCCTGCTTCTCCTTCGACAGCTTCTGCTGGAGCTCGTGGGCGTAGAAGTGCGACTGGAAGTGCTCGACGTTGTACGTGGCGACGGTGACCACGTCGTCAGCCGCGGCCGCCGGCAGGGCGAACCAGGACGCGAGCAGGGCGGCGACGGCGGCGATGGGTCGGCGGGTACTGGGCATGTAGGGTTCCGGTGGCGGTTGGGACGGCGAGTCTACCGCAGACGCACCCCGCGGTGACCTGCAGATTCCGGAGGACGGCGACTACCAGACCGGGACCGAAATTTGCGATGCCGTGCGGATGCACAAGGTATGCTGGCCCCCGGGCCGGCTCGCCGCGGCCTGCGGCCGTCCCTCGCACGCCGGAGGTGCCTCGTGCCCGACCCCGCCGCCCGACCGTCCGCGTCCGTCCGTCGGCTCGCCGTCGTCTCCGTTACGGCGGCCTGCGCCTTCGCCGTCACGGCCGCAGTTCTTGCCGTCTCGCTGTCTCGGGCCCGGCGGGACACTGCCGTCGCCCGAGCTGACGCGGACGACGCACGCGCCGAGGCGCGGGCAGCCCGGGACGCCGCCGCGGCGCACGCCCGCGAGGCCGACGCGGGGCCGCCTCCGCTCGGGCCATTAGTCGATACGATCCCGATCCCGCTCGCCGACGCGCCGGCACCGGCGCCCAGACCAGCTCCGGACCCCGGCGAATCCTTAAGCCTCCGCGGCGTCATCAAGAACTACCGGCGGATCGCGGGCAGCGATTGGGCGACCGTCTCGCTCGGGGCAGACGACCGCGTGACCAAGGGCATGCGGCTCAAGGTGTTCGACCCGGACCGGAAGGATTTCCTCGCGTACCTGACGGTCGACACGGTCGAATCGACTCAGTCCGTCGGCCGGCTTGAGGGCCCGAGCCCTGAGCGCGTCCGCCCGAACGCCGAAGTCCGCACGCGGTGGTGAGGTGGCCGACCGACCTTCGTTCCGCCGCCCTCATGCCGGTGCGAAGCCCGCCGCGGCCGGCGGCGTGGTGGCGGGCGGCGGCACCGGCGGGGCGGCAGGGGCCGACGACACGGTCGATGCCGCCGCCCACTCGCGTAGAAGGCCCACCGCCAACGCCGCGAAGCCGAGGGCCACGACGGCGAGTCCGAACCGGCCCGACCACCCCGGACTCCACAGCCGGTTCGCCACGATGCAGCCGAACACCAGCAGGCCGATGACGGCCGCGGCCACGGCCGTCGCGACCACCCCCGCTCGGTACGGGGCAATCGGCCGCAGGGCAATGGCGGCCGTCGGCAGCGCGGCCGCCACGGCGGCCAGCGCCGCGACCCACCCGCCCGTTCCGTACGGCAAACCGGCCCCCGTGAACGTCGCCGTCGTCCGCGGCCACACCCGCGACGGAAACGACGGAAAGTTCGGCGCCAGAGACGGGAAGTCCGGCGGCGAGACGTTTGCCGGACGCGGCATGGCCGCCGCCGCCGCGTGCAGCGAGGCGGACAACTGGT
>JAQGHJ010000099.1 GCA_028288905.1 Phycisphaerales bacterium
CCTGCACCGGCGGGCGGTTCCGACGGTTGGCGTAGCCGAAGGGCTCGACCGTCCCGTTCGGTCCGATCACGGCCTGCTTGGCGTCGACGAGGTCGGCCAGCGCGTCACGGAAGTCGAAGTAGTCGTCGTCGTCCGCGTCCATCGCCAGTTCTCGGGCGAGGGCCCGGGGTTTCAGCGGGCGGTAGGCGTCGGATTCCAGGAGGTCGAGGATCTGCTGTTGCACTTGGTCGGGCATGAGGAGGGTTCCGGAGATCCGGCGAGGGTGGTCGCACGTCCCGGCGACCTGCGGGCGAATCGGCCCGCACGAGTGGAATTGGGGCGTCGCGAAGGCGTCCGCAAGCGTGGACGGGCATCGCCCGAAACAGGCGCCGCGCCGTCGGCCGATCACCCCATTGCCCCGGGTGAGACCGTTCGGCGTTCGGACGGACCGGAGGGAACGAAGCGGGAGGCGGGCCGGACGAGACACGAACTCGACGGATCATCTTCCTGCGGCAAGGCGCAAGTATATATCCGGCCCGCCAGGATTACCAGACGGGCCCCCGGAACGGTGAGAAAAACCTAGTCGCGCTGGCCCGCCGCGGCGGTTGTGACGGACGCGGGCTCCAACTCGGCTGCGATGAGTCCGCCGGCTTACCCCTCGATCACGCTCTTCTCGATCGGGTCGACCTGCAGCCCCTTCGACCGGCAGAACGAGATGGCGGCGTTCACGTCCGCCTCCGTCCCGCTCAGCAGGACGGCCATGATGCCGATCTCGTTCTGCACGCTCGCCTGGCGGATGTCGAAGACGACGCCGGGGAACGTCTGGCTCATCTGCCAGATGATCGGCTGCTCCACCTGCGTCCGGGTCGGGAAGGTGAACCAGCACCGCTTGCTGTACGGGCGGTCGGACATGAGGGCGGGCACTCCGTGTGGACGGTACGAAAACGATCGGTAATGCGATGGCGTCGTTAGTGGGCCGCGGCACCGGTCACAGCGGCCACCCAGCCGGCGTCGACGGGCGAGAACGCCGGGTCCGGCGGCGGGCCCGCGTAGCGAATGAACCGATCGTACCGCCCGCGCTGCCACGCGACCGCGAACGCGGCAGCCAAGTTGGCGGACGCGTCCGACGCCGGCTCGCGGAGCGGGATCGGGATGGTCGGCAGGGGGTCCCGGACCGACCACGAGTAGATGTCGCAGGCCGGCCGGCGATCCGCCCGGCTGACCACGGCATGGTAGTGACCGGCCGGGAACGGCCGCGCCAGCGGGACGCGGCGGCCGGCCCGCAGCAGGTCGAACTCAACGAGGTTCGCGTCGCTCCGCAGGATCCGACCCCGCTTGTTCACGTACAGCCCGCGGCCGCCCCCGGCCTTGTTCGCCGGCGACAACACCTCGACCACCGTTACCACCTCGGCCTCCGGCAGCCGGACGATCTCGATGTGGTATTCGGTGTACGGGTCCAGGGCGATCAGGTTCTCGTGGGCGGTCGGTGCGAGCGTTGCCGCCGCGGACCCGCCCGCGCGGGCCGGCCTGTCACTTCCGACCAGCACGTCTGGCACCGCCCTGTGCGGCGGTGACATCTCGGGCTCGAGCAGGAGCACGTCTTCCTGGATCCGCGCGAAGAACGGCTCGGGCAACGTCTCCCCGATCGCCTCCCGCAGCGCGTTGATGAACGTGACGTGGAAGTCCGGCCACTGGGCCGGGCCTTCGACGTACGGGTCCATCCCCGGGAATGGGCTGGCGGCCATGACCCACCTCAGGATTCTGGCGGCCTTTGAGACCGCTCACCCATTCGCAGAGTTCCCCGTCACCGCCCGCCGGCGATCGCCGGGACGATGCTGATCTCGTCCCCCGCCGCTACCGGCGTGTCGAGGTTGCTAAGGAACCGGATGTCCTCGTCGTTCACGTAGATGTTGACGAACCGGTTGAGCTGGCCCTCGGCCTTGAACAGCCGGGTCTCGATGCCGGCCGCCTTTGCCTTCAGGCTGTCGAGCACCTCCCCAACTTTCGCCCCCTCGGCCTCGACCACGTCGGCCCCGTTGGTGTAGTTCCGCAGCGGGGACGGGATACGCACTTTCACGCTCATGAGGGCTCTCGATCCTTCCTATGGGGACTTCCGAACGTCGTCCGGGCCGGCGATGATAGCGGCGATCGTCGGGCTCGGCACCCTCGAAGCAGCGCCGGGGGCCGTCACTTGCCCTTCGCCGGCTTCCGCTGGGCGGCCTCGACGAGGGCCTGGTGCAGGTGGGTCAGCTTCTTCCGCACGTCCATCGGGTCGGTCCGCTTCACCCACTGGAGCCGGCCGGACCGAACCGCGGCGAACGCGTAAAACGCCGGCGGCTCCTTCGCCCGGAGCTTGGCCAGCAACTCGGCCAGCGCGCCGCACCGGGCCGGGTCGGCGTCGGCCCCGCCGGTCAGCCAGGTCTGGACGTCGGCGATCACGAGCGGGGCGAAGTCCTCGGCCCCGGCGGCCAGCGCCTGCCGCTCGGCCGCGTCATACAGAGCGGCGGCGAATGCCGGGGCGGCCTTGGGCAGCCGGCGGTACCACTCGTCCCGGTACGCCAGCGCGAGCCGGTTGGCCGCGGCCACGGCCCGCACCCGGGCCTCGAGCCGGCTGGTCAGCAGCACGTCGTCCGTCGCCCGGGCCCCGCGGAGCAGGTCGTCGAGCGACGACTGGTCGGCGGCCGACAGCCCGAACCGCGGCAACGGGGGCGGGGCCCGGCGGTACGCCTCGATCGCCCGCGCGACCCGTCCCGCGTCCGCCCACGCCGGGTCGGCGTCCTTCGGCAGCGCCGACAAAAGCTGCCAACGGACGTAGGCGGCTGCCCGCGGGTCGGCGTCCGGCGGCCTGCCGTCAAGGAATGCCAAAACCGCGTCGGGCGTGACGTCGGCCGCCGGTCGGGCGGCGAAGTAGTCGCACGCGTCGCGGACCTTGTTCGCCGTCGGGTCCCGGAGGAACGCGGCGAACTCCTTCCGCAGCGCGTCGGCCGCCGCCTCGACCGCGGCCTTGGCGGCCGGGGACGGGGCGGCGGGCTTTGCCGGGGCAGCCGCGACGGGGCGTCCGATGCCGGGCGTCAGGCCCGCGCAAAGGGCGACGGCGAGGAACGCCCGTCGGAAGGATCGCATCGCACTTCACCCCCGCCGGACGTACGACCGACCGCTCCCCTCCCGCACCCCGCCGCGCATCACGCCCCCACGCCCGCCAAGGCCCCTGCCCCCCGGGCCGCCGACGGGGCGACGGCCTTGCCCTCAGCCTCGGCGATCAGGCTGTCGAACTCGGCCATCTTCGCGTCGATCACCCGCGGGTACGGCAGCTCGTCCTGCACGACCTCCAGCGTCTTGAGCCCGTTCCCGGTTATGCTGACGACGATCGACTCGTCCCGCGGGATTCGCCCGGACTGCAGCAGCTTGATCGTCGCCGCCAGCGTCGTCCCGCCGGCCGGCTCGGTCCAGATCCCCTCGGTCCTCGCCAGCAGCTTGATCGCGTCGACGATCTCCCGGTCCGTCGCGCTCGCCCCGTGCCCGCCGGACTGCTTCACGCACTGGTACGCGTAGTACCCGTCGGCCGGGTTCCCGATCGCGATGCTCTTGGCGATCGTGTTCGGCTTCTGCGGCTCGATGATGTCGATGCCCTTGTGCAACGCCGTGACGACCGGGTTACAACCGGCCGCCTGGGCGGCGTAAA
>JAQGHJ010000114.1 GCA_028288905.1 Phycisphaerales bacterium
GTTCCGCGCGCGGGCCGTCCCGCCGCGCGGGCCGATCTAACCCTGAAGAGGACCCATGACGAAGCTCCCCGCCGCCCCGGCTCTTGGTGCCGTCCCCGCCCGCGCCGCCGCCGCCCGTACGCCTGTCGCACCGCGCCGCGGCCGCCGGGTCTCCGTCGCCGTCCGGGCCGCCGTCGAGACGTTGGAGCGGCGGTCGCTGCTGAGCGTGGCTGTCGGGACGGCGATCGCCAACACGTCCGCCACCCCCGGGGCCGCCCCGACCGACATCGACCTCGCCGGCACGTTCGACGACACCGCCGTCGCCGGCACCGTCGTCCGGTTCGACACGAGCCTGGGGAACGTCGACATCGAGCTGTTCGACCAGGCCGCCCGCAAGACGGCCCAGAACTTCGTCAACTACGTCGCGAACAACTTGTACAACCAGACCGTGATCCACCGGCTGGTCCGGGGGTTCATCCTCCAGGGCGGCGGGTACCTGCCGACCGGGGCGCACATCCCCGAGGGGTCGCCGGTCGCCAACGAGTTCTCGGCCGAGCGGTCGAACCTCCGCGGCACGATCGCGATGGCCAAGCTGCCGGCCACGGACAGCGCCGGCAACGCGGTGCCGGGCGGCGGGCCGGACAGCGCCACGAGCGAGTGGTTCATCAACCTGGCCGACAACCCCGGGCTCGACGCGCAGAACGGCGGGTACACGGTGTTCGGGCAGGTGATCAACGGGACGCTGTCCACGGTCGACGCCATCGCGGCGTTGCCGATCGACGACGCGACGGCGCTGTCCCCGGTGTTCGCCGAGCTGCCGGTCCGCAACCTGCCGGCGACGGGGGCGAACCCGGGGACGGACGACTTCGTGTTCCTCGACTCGGCCGCCGTCATCCCGGACACGAAGTTCCTGACGATCACGGCCGTCAGCGACGCCCCGACCGTCGTCGCCCCGACGGTGGCCGACGGGGTGCTGCGGCTGAACTACGGCCCGAACTCCGGCAGCGCCCGGATCACCGTGACCGCGACCGACGCGGCCGGGAACGCGGCCAGCCAGACGTTCACGGCCGGGGTCGGCGAGTACCAAGTGCAGCTCGGGGCCGGCGGGGTCGGGTCGTCGCTGAACTTCACCGACGCCGACGGCGGAATTGGCACCGTGTCGATCGCCAAGGGCGGGACCGCTTTCGTCCGGTTCGCCGGGACCGGGCTGAGCGTGACGAACGGCAAGAAGCCCTCGCTGGCGGGCACGGTCACCCGCATCGCCGGCATCACCACGCTCGACGCCGGCACGAACACCACCCTCTCCGTCACGAGCAAGGGTGGGGACGGCACGATCGAGGTCGGCGGGATCACGGCCGACACCCCGCTCAAGACCGTGTCGATGAAGTCCGCCACCCTGACCGGCACCACGACGATCGGCGGGACCGTCCGGTCGATCGCGCTGGGGTCGATGACCGGGGCGACCGTCACGCTCGGCGGCGACCCGTCCGACGGCATCGCGCTGGACCTGACCGTCGGCACCGCGACCGACTCCAGCGTCACCAGCGGCGAGCCAATCAAGCGGGTCGCGGCGACCGAGTTCCTGGCGACGTCCGACGCGGTCGGGACGATCGCCGCCCCGACGGTCAGCACCGTGACGACGAAGGGCGCGCTGCGGGCGTCGATCAACTCGACCGGGGCGATCAAGAGCGTCAAGGCCGGCGGCCCGCAGAAGGGGGACATCACGGCCGACTCGATCGGCACGCTGTCGGCCGCCAGCCTCGAGGGCGGGCTGTGGACGTTCGCCCAGGCGTTCGCGGCCGGGCGGAACGCGGTCGGGAAGATCGCGGTCAAGGGGTCGATCACCGGGACGACGATCCGGACGAACGGGAACGTCGGGAGCCTGTCGGCCGGGTCGGTCGTCAGCGGCCGGCTGTACGCCGGGGCGGACGTGACGGACGAGGCGTTCCCGCCGTTCCTGCCCGACGCGCTGGCCCAGTTCACGACGGCCGCCCGGCTCGCGAGCGTCAAGGTGACGACGAAGGTGAGCCAGTTCAGCGAGGCCGCCGCCAGCCTCGGGACGATCCGCTACGGCGAGGTGGCGACGGACGACGCGATCGGGTTCGGTCTGTCCGCGACCGAGATCGGGTCCCTCGTCGGCGTGACGGCCGACACCACGGCCGACGGCGGGGCGGCCAGCGTCCCGTTCAACTTCCGCGGGCTGTCCGAGCAGGCCGCGTTCGACGCCCAGGTGGCCACCCTCGGGCTGCCGCTGGGAAACTTCCAGGTCCGGCTGTTCTGAGGGCGGCGGCCGCGGGCCGGCCGCTTCTCCCTCGTGGCACGGGTTTGCAACCCGTGCGTGCGTGTACCCACGCACCCGGGCCGTCCCCGGCCCGGCCGGCCCGAGCGCAACGACCCGATCCGCTCGTTCGAACCCAGTACCGTCCGTCGGCGTGGGTACACGCCGCACGGGTTGCAAACCCGTGCCACGGGGAGCGGGCCGGATTTTTCGGGAAGCCCGATCCGCAGTCGCGGGACTAACGGGAGTTGGTGGCCCGCTCCAGTAGCTTAGCGAACCCAAACGGTAACCCGCGGTCGTTGGCCGGCGTTACTCCACGGGGAGGCGGACGTCGGCCGCCGCGAACCGGTCCCCGCCCTTGCTCCCGACTTTTCGCGAGCCACCGCGGGCCGTACACTACCCAACCCCGTGCCGCCGCCGCCCGGCCGCGCCCGTTAGGCGACCGCCTCGCCGCCCGTCCGGACGGGCACGCGACCCCGAACTCAATAACCCCGAGTTGACCAGGAGACCCTGCCCTATGTCGTTGTCGACTAGCCGCGCCGCCGCGACCCGCCCGACCCCGTCCGCCCGTCCGACCGACACCCGTCCCGCCGCCGCCCGCCTGGCCCGCGCCGCCTTCGAGGCGCTGGAGGACCGCCGGCTGTTCACCGCCGTCGTCGTCGGACCGGTCCCGACCCAGGCCGGCAGCCCCGGCGGGGCGGCCACCACCGTCGACCTCGGCACCTACTTCAACGACAACGCGGTCGAGAACGTCCAGGTCACCACCCCGCTGGGGAACTACCGGCTCCGGCTGCTCGAGGCCCAGAAGCCGATCACCGTCGCGAACTTCATGAAGTACGTGACGAGCGGGCGGTACAACAACACGATCGTCCACCGGGCCGCCGCCCTGCTCATCCAGACCCCGGACATCATCCAGGGCGGCGGGTTCTCGGCCGCCGACCCGACGACCCACATCACGACCGACGCCCCGATCGTCAACGAGTACACGACGAACGGCGTGATCAACAACTCCCGCGGCACGATCGCGATGGCCAAGACGAGCGACCCGGACTCGGCGACGAGCGAGTGGTTCGTCAACGTCCAGGACACGACGACCGCCCTGAACAACACGCAGAACTCCGGCGGGTTCACCGTGTTCGGGAACGTGGCCGACGCCGACCTGCCGGTGATCGACGCGATCGCCGCCCTCCCGCGGTTCGACCTGGACACGGCCGGCGTCGTCAACAACGGCGCGCTCGCCGAGGTCCCGCTCCGGAACTACACGGACGCCGACCTGACCGCCAAAAAGATCCCGACCGCGGCCGACAACTACGTCACCGAGACGGCCACCCGGCTGCCGGACCTGACGTACACGGTCGCCAGCTCGAACCCGGACGTGGCCGTCCCGACCGTCGGGGCGGACGGCGTCCTGTCGCTGGCGTACGGGTCGGCCGAGGGGCAGGCGGATATCACCGTCACCGCCACGGCCGCCGACGGCAGCACGGTCCAGAGCGCGTTCGCCGTCGCCAGCGGGGCCCAGGTCGTGCAGCTCGGCGGGGACACGGGCAACTCGGCCGTCACGTTCACCGACGCCGACGGCACGGTCGGCACCCTGACCCTCAAGGGCCCGGGGGCGGCCAGCGTCCGCATCGGCGGCACGGCCACCACCCAGGCCGCCGCCAAGGGCAAGCTGACCGTCGCCGGCACCGGGGCGACGCTCGACCTCGTCACCCTGACCGGCACGACCGCCGCCACCACCGTCACGCTCAGCGGCAAGGGCGGGGACAAGGTGGTGTCGCTGGCCGGGCTGTCGGCCGACGGGCCGCTCAAGTCGATCTCGGCCAAGGGCGTCGCCCTGACCGGCGGGCTGTCCACCACCGGGGCCGTCGGGGCGGTGACGCTCGGGTCGGCGACCGGCGCGACGATCAACCTCGGCGGCACGACGGCCGACGCCGCCGGCACGCTCACCGTCGGCGCGATGGTCGACTCGGACATCACGACCAACGCCCCGATGAAGGCGGTCAAGCTCGCCAGCGCCACGAGCACGAACGACGACCCGGAGGTGATCGCCGCCGTCGGCGGGCTCGACGCCCTGACCGTGACCGGCGACCTGGCGAGCGACGTCGTGCTGTCCGGCGACCACAACCTGCGGAGCCTGAAGGTCGGCGGGACCCTGACCGGCGACGTGACGGCCCACCAGCTGTTCGCCGTCAGCGTCAAGGGGGCCGCGACCGGGTCGACCGTCACCGCCACCCACGACGCCAACGAGTACGCGACGGCCGCCGAGGCGAACGCCAAGGCGAACCAGGCGATCGGGTCGTTCAAGGTCGGCGGGGCGATGAGCGGCGTGTCGATCCTGTCGGCCGGCAGCGTCGGGTCGGTGTCTGCCGGGTCGATGACGGACAGCACCGTGTTCGCCGGCCCGACCGGCACGACGCTGCCGCTCACGCTGGCCGCCCTGAGCTCGCCGGCCACGCTCGGGTCGCTCAAGACCCGGTCGCTGGCCGGCACGCTGGTGGCCGCCCGGTTCCTCGGCAAGCTGTCGGTCGGCACGGTCGCGACCGGGACCGGCGGGCAGGCGACCGGGTTCGCGGCCGACCGGATCACCCAACTGGCCGGCACGCTGTCGAACGGGAAGAAGCTGGCGCTGAAGAACGCCGACGTCCAGGCCGACGCAACGGCGCTGCTCGGCACGACCGGCGGGGTGGCCGTGACCACCCCCGGCACCGACATCGGCGGCGGGGCGGGCACGGTCTTCTTCCCGGTGGCGGCCGACAGCGCCGACGGCGGGACGCTGACGATCCTGCTGGTCTGACCTACAGGTCGGATCGATCGGTCGGACCCGGCACGGCCTTCGGCT
>JAQGHJ010000149.1 GCA_028288905.1 Phycisphaerales bacterium
CCGCTCACGTCGGCGACCAAAATGCCCCACCGCCCGCTCGGGAGCGGGAAGAAGTCGTAGTAGTCCCCACCGGCCCGGGTGCTGGTCTGGTAGTACGCGGCCACGTCCAGCCCGGGGATGTCGGGCAGCTCGGCCGGCAGCAGCGACCGCTGGATGTCGGCCACCGCCTTGAGCTCGCGGTCGACGGCGTCGTACGCCCGCTCGGCGGCGGCTTGGGAGCGTTCGGCCTCAGCCTGGGCGGCCCGGGCCTCTTCTTCGGCGGCCTGGGCGGCGTCCCGGGCGGCCTGGGCCGCGTCCCGGGCCTCGCGGGCCTCGGCGGCGGCGGCCTTGGCGGCGATCGCCTTCTCCTTCACCTGCTCGGCCAGCACGAGGTTCGACGCCGCCCGGCCGAACAGGTTGCTCATCCACACGTGCTCGGGCAGCTTGTCCGGGTCGAACCCGCCGGGCTCGGCCCGCAGCAGCAGCACCATGTTGATCGCCTCCCCGCCGTCGAACAGCGGGATCGCGATCATCGACTTGTGCCCGGACACGTACGGGTACGCCGGGTCGGCCGGGTCCGGGTCGAAGTCGTCGAACGTGGCCGGCTCGTTGCCGTACAGCAGGTCGGCCAGCAGCCCGCCGCTCAGCAGCGGGAGCTTGTCCTGCTGCTTCCACGGGTCGACCGGGTCCTGGAACTTGTTCGACCGGGTGATGCGGAACCACGGGGCCTCAAGCCCGCGGCGGCTGAGCGAGACCGACGCGTCGGACGGCATCACCTGCCGCATCCGCTTGCCGTACGTCCGGACCATGTCCTGCGGCTTCGTCTGGCGGGACAGGTCCCGCATCATGTCGACGAAGAACGCCAGCCGCTCGGGCCACGGCAGGTTCCGCACGTCGATCGCCGGCCCGCCGCCGGGCGGCGGGGGTTCCAGCGCCTCGGTGAGCGGGGCGGGGACGGACGAGACAGCGTCAGGCGGGGCGGACGACGCGGCGTCGGCCGGCGGGGCGGAAGAGGGTGCGGGCGGCGGGGGCATCGTGGCCGATCGTAGCGCCGCACCGGGCGCTGCCGCAAGGCGCGGGCGGGCCTACTTCCCGGCCGATGCCTTCGCCCGGGCGCGGGACGACGGACGGACAAGCGGGGAGGGCGGGGCGCGTGACGCGTCCCGCCCTCCCCGCGTTAGACACGGCCCCCGCCCGCCCGCTCACCCCATGTGCTTGATCATCTCGTCCGCGAACGCCGAGCACTTCACCTTCTTCGCGTCGGCGTGCCCCTCGGCGACCATCAGCCGGTGGAAGTCGTACGTGACCGTCCGGGCGGCGATGCTCGCCTCCAGGCCCTTGACGATCAGGTCGGCCGCCTCCTGCCAGCCCATGTACTCGAGCATCATCACGCCGCTCAGGATCACGCTGCCGGGGTTCACCACGTCCTGCCCGGCGTACTTCGGGGCGGTGCCGTGGGTCGCCTCGAAGACGGCCGCCCCGTTGACGTAGTTGACGTTCCCGCCCGGGGCGATCCCGATCCCGCCGACCTGGGCGGCCAGCGCGTCGCTCAGGTAGTCGCCGTTCAGGTTCAGCGTCGCGATCACGTCGAAGTCCTCCGGGCGGGTCAGCACCTGCTGGAGCGTGATGTCGGCGATCGCGTCCTTGATAACGAGCCCGGCCCCCGGCTTGCCGTCCGGGATCTTGCACCACGGCCCGCCGTCGACTTCGACGGCCCCGAACGCGGTCTTGGCCAGCTCGTACCCCCAGTCCCGGAACCCGCCCTCGGTGAACTTCATGATGTTCCCCTTGTGGACGAGCGTCACGCTCTTCTTCTTGTGCTTGATCGCGTACTCGATCGCCGAATACACGAGCCGCTGCGTGCCCATCCTGCTGACCGGCTTGATGCCAATCCCGACCTCCGGCCCGGCGGCCGACCCCGCGGCCGCGCCCGGCATGGCGGCCGTCGCGGCGGCGGCGAACTCGGCCGTCGCGGCCGTCGTGCCGAACCGGACCTTCTTGAACGCCTTCGGGTCGGACTTCTCGAGGTAGTCGAGGAACGCCTTGGCCTCGGGGCTGCCGGCCGCGTACTCGATGCCGGCGTAGATGTCCTCGGTGTTCTCCCGGAAGATCACCATGTCGACCTTCTCCGGGTGCTTCACCGGGCTGGGGACGCCGGCGAAGTACTTGACCGGGCGGAGGCAGACGTACAGGTCGAGCATCTGCCGCAGGGCGACGTTTAGCGACCGGATGCCGCCGCCGACCGGGGTGGTCAGCGGGCCCTTGATGCCGACGAGGAACTCCTGGAACGCCGGGACGGTGTCGTCGTGCAGCCAAGACCCGTACTTGTCGAAGCTCTTCTGCCCTGCGAACACCTCCATCCACTGGATCTTCCGCTTGCCGGCGTACGCCTTGGCGACGGCGGCGTCGAACACGCGGACGCTGGCCGCCCAGATGTCCGGGCCGGTCCCGTCGCCCTCGATGAACGGGACGACCGGGCGGTCCGGGACGGACAGCTTGCCGCCGCTGATCGTGATCTTCTGGCCGTCGGCGGGGACCTTCACGTCTTTGAAGCTGGGCATGGGCGGGTGTCCTGCGGTGTTCGGGGGCGGAGGCGACGAGGAAAAGGGGGCCGCGACGAGGGAGTCGGGCCGGCCCGGCCGGCGGGGCCGGGCGAACGGCGGAAGCTAGCGGTGGCGGGAAGGGGTGTCAATCGGCGGGGAACCGAGGCGGGGGCATCGGTGGACCGCCACCGGCCGGCGGAAATCCGAAAGCCGAGACCGGCATCCGCAATGGCCTCCCCGCCGCCTCACACCTTCGTGATCTCCAGGTAGTTCACCCGCGTCAGCCCGCTGGCCGCCGACCCGGCGTCGAGCGTCAGCTTGCCGTCGGTCACGGTCACGGTCACCAGCCGCGTGGCGAACGCGTTGGCGGCCAGCTTCTGGGCGGCGTACACGCTCGTCCCTTCCAGCCGGACCGTGTTCGTGCTAGCGGCGGCCGAGTCGCCGATCGACACCCGGACGTTGTACTTGCCGTTCGGGACGAGGATCTCCCACTTCGCCCCGGCCTTGACCCCGACGTTCGTGTCGAACAGCTGGTTGCTGTTCTTGTTCCGGTCGACAACCGCGTCGGCGTGGCTGACCGACCACCCGTACGTCAGCCCGTTCCGGGCCGCGTACGTCAGGCCCGAGTCGGCGAGGTACCCGCTGACGCCGGCGGCCGAGCTCGGGCGGAAGTGGATCTTGGCCGACGTGAACGCCGCGGCCGCCGCCGGCACGGTGACCGTGGCCGACCCGACGACCGACCCGCTCGTGGCCCGGACGGTGGCCGACCCGCTCCCGGTCGCCGGGGCGGTGTACAGGCCGGCCGCCGACACCGTGCCGACCCCGCCGCTGGCGACGGTCCACCCGACGGTCGCCGACATGGCGACGCCGAACTGATCGGAAGCGGCCGCGGCGAACTGCTGCGTCTTGCCGAGCGCCACCGTCGCCGCGGCGGGGGTGACGGCGATCGCCGTCAGCTTCTGCCCGACCGTCACCGTCACGGCGGAGGTGACGCTGGCCACCCCGTCGGACGCGATGACTTGGAACGTGTACGCGCCCGCCCGGCCGAACGTCGCGGTCGTCGCCGCGGCGGCGGACGTGCCGTTGGCGGAGAACGCGACGGCCGGGGCCCCGGCCGGGGCGGCCGTGACCGACCAGGCGTACGTCACGCCGGTGCCGCTCGCGCCGGTCACGTTCAGGGCGGCGGTCTTGCCCGTCGTCGCGTCGACCGTGCCGGCGGCAACGGCCGGCGGCTCTGCCGTCACGGCGAAGCCGGCCGCGGCCGACGTGCCGGTGGACCCGGTCACCTCGGCCGTCAACTGCCGGGCGGCCGACCCGAGCCGGGCGGTCACGACGACCTGCGTCGCCGACCGGCTGACGACGGTCACGCCCGTCAGGTCGGCCCCGGTGGCCGGGTCCCGCAGCGTGACGGTCGCGTCGGCCGGGAAGTCGGTACCGGTGACGGTGAGGGACCGGAGGAACCGCGACCCGGCGATCGACGCCGGGCTCACGCCCGTGACGACCGGGGCCGGGATGACCGCCGTCACCGTCCACCCGACGGCCGCGGAGGCGGCCAACGGGTTGCCGGCGGCGTCCGCGATCCCGCTGCTGGCGGACGACAGCGTCAGGGCGTACGACCCGGCCGGGGTCGTGGCGGCGGTCAGCCCGGTCACCGAGTAAGCGTTCCCGCCGGCCGGCGTCACGGCGACGCCGTCCAGCGCGACCGGCTGGCCGTCGCGGGTCAGGGTCAGGTCGGCGGCGTCGAAGCCGGTCACCGGCTCGCTGAACGTGACGGTCACCGCGTCGACCGGCGTGGTCCGCGGGCTGGGGGAGACGGCGGAGACCGCGGCCGTCGGTGGCGTCGTGTCGGCCACCGGTATCGTCGTGAACGACAGGGTCGTGGTGCCGGCGATCGACCCGGTGCCGCCGGCCCCGGTCCACTGGAGCACGGTCAGCGTGTGGGTGCCGGCCGGCGGGGTCCAATCGAGGTAGTCGACCGTGCCGTTGGCGGCCGTCGCGTCCCCGCCGATCGTGTAAGGGGCGTACGTCTCGGTCTTGATCATGGTCCCGTCGATCCGGAACTCGATGCTGCCGGCCGTCCCGACCGGCAGGCCGCGGATGTTCAGCCGGGTGCCGACGGCGTTCAGGTCGATCACGTACCCGTCGGTCAACGTCGCGATCTTGGCGTCGGTGGCCGCGCTCATCAGCTCGGCCGTCGGGCCGACCGCGACCGGCGGCGGCGGGGGAGAAACGGGTGGGGGCGGTACAGTCGGCGGGGAGACGGCCGTCAGCCGGGCGTCGTCCACGAACGCCGTGTTGTCTCCGCCGAGCGGGTTCAGCCCGACGATCGAGACCGTGTGGTCCCCCGCCGGCAGGTCGAACGCGGCCGTCGCGTCGCTTTCGTAGTCGGCCCCGGCCGGCGTGAACGAGCCGACGGACGCCCCGTCGACCCGGACGTCGATCGTCTGGGCGTTGACGTTGCCGCCGCCGAACGACCGCTGGGCGGCCTGGAGCGTGACGACGTACCGACCGGCCGCCATGCCTGCGACCGCCTGCGACACCGACCCATCGATCTGGATGAACGCCGCCTGCGCCCCTTGCGGGGCGGCGGAGTTGAGCTGAGTGAATCCGCTGGCATTGGCGGTCACGCCGGCACCGGCAAGGAACGTCCACGGCGAGCCGCCGGCGTTGTACTGGAAGTTCCCGGCCGGCAGCGCCGGCTGCTCGAACCCGCCGTCCGCCAACAGGTTTGACGCCACGGGCGGCGGTGGGACCGGGACGGCGACCGCGAACGACCCGACGGTGCCGGCGGCGGCCGCGTTGCCGCTCAGGTCCAGCACCTGCCCGGCCTGGAGCGCGATCGTGTAGTTGCCGTTGGCGCCGTACGACCAGCCGCCGGACGGGGCCGACAAGGTGTACGTGACCGTCCGCGTGGCCCCGCTGGTCGTGGTCGACGCGAATGCGGCGAGGGCCGAGAACCCGTTCGGCCCGGTCACCCGTAAGTCGTTCGAGTCGAACGTGGCCTGGTCCATCGCCAGGTTGTCGGCGTACGTCGCGGTGATCGTAACGGCGGCGGTCGACGCCACGTTCACGTCGGCCGCGGCGGCCGTCGCCGTCGGCGGGGTCGTCTCCAGCGCGACGGCGAACGTCGCGATCGTGACCGCGTTCGCCGCCACGTTCCCGCGGGCGTCGGCCACCTGGTTCGGCTGCAGGACGATGCTGTACGTCCCGTTGTGGGCGCTCCGCCACCGGCCGTCGCGGGCCGGCAGGTTGTACGCGACGGCGGCGGCCGTCCCGCCGGTCGTCGTCGTCCCCTTCGTGACGGCCGAACTCCACCCGTTCGGCCCGACCACCCGGACGTTGCCGGCCGCCAGCGTGGCGGCGTTGATCCCGCTCGCGTCGTAGTAGCTGACCTCCAGCGACTTGTCGGTGGTGAACGCGGTGGTGATGTCCGACTCGCTCGCCCACGCGAGCGGGGCCGTCGTGTCGACCGCCACCCGGAACGACCCGATCGCCCCCGCCGCCAGCGCGTTCCCGTCCGCGTCCGTGACCTGCCCGGGCTGGGCGAGGATCCAGTACGTCCCGTTGGCGGCCGACCCCCACCCGGCGGCCGGCGGGTTGACGGCGTACGTCGCGGCGAGCGGGCTGGCGGCCGTGCCGGCCCCGGTCGTGCTGACGAGGGTGACGGCGGCGTTGAACCCGTTCGGACCGCTCACCCGCAGGTCGCCCGAGTCGACGCTCGCCGGCAGGGCGGCCCCCGGGTTGTCGTCGACGTACGCGACGGTGAACGAGGCCGCGTTGCCCGACCCGGCGACCACGTCCGGGGCGGTCACGGCCGCGGCGACCGGGGCGGCGACGCCGACGGTTAGCGTCCCGACCCGCCCGGCCCGGGCGGCGGCCCCGGTCGTCGTCAGCACCTGCCCGCCGACCACCTCGACCGCCAGGGCCGAAGCCCCGGCCGAGGACCATCCGCCGGCCGGTGCCGGGACGGTGTACGTCACGGTCCGGGTGACCCCGTCCGTCGCGTCGTCGGCGACCGCCGCCGTCGCGGCGGCCGAGAACCCGCTCGCGCCGGTCACCCGGACGTCGGCCGCGTCAAACGACCCGGCCGCCAGCTGCTGCGTAGCTGGGGTGGTCGATCCGACGATCCGGACGTCGTCGACGAACGACGTGTTGTCCCCGCCGGCCGAGTTCAGCCCGCGGAACTCGACAGTGTGGGCCCCGGCACCGACGGTGAAGCTGGCCGTCGCGTACGCCGCGTACGCCGCCGAACCCGGGGTGAACGTG
>JAQGHJ010000024.1 GCA_028288905.1 Phycisphaerales bacterium
GAGGAGCGGTACCACGCCCAGAAGCTGGTCGAGGCGAACCAGCAGTTCGGGGCGGCCGCCGACCGGCGTGAGGTCGCCGTCACCACCGTCGGGGCCAAGCAGGCGGTGGACGGAAACCTGGACAACGTCAACGCCCAGATGGCCCAGGAGAAGGCCCGGCACGACCGCAAGATGGCCCAGGTGTGGAACGGCAGCGCCGCCGCCGTCGAGGAGGACCGCCAGCACGCCGAGGCGATGGCCAAGCTCGGCGGGCAGAAGGCGGACCTGGAGAACCAGGCCGCCGGCGCCCGCGGGGCGGCCGAGCAGAAGTACGCCCTGAAGCGGCAGGTCGACGACCTCGACCGGCAACTGGCCGAGGAGAACGGCCGGTTCCAGCGGCGGCTGAACGACGTCGAGGCCGGAAGCGAGATCGAGCGGCTCGAGCGGCAGCGGCACGACCGGGTGGTGGCCGACCTCGGCAACCGCAAGGCGGTGGCCGTCGCCCAACTGAACGGCGCGGGCGGGGCGACGGCGCTGGGGCAATGAGCCCGGGGCGGAGCCGATCGGGAGACGCGCGAACGAACGCCGGTGCCGGGCGGCCGTGGGGGCCCGTCCGGCACCGGCGTTCGTTCGTGGGCAGGCCGCGCCGCCGAGACCGGCCACGCCTTCAGCCGGCGGCCACCGCCCGCCGCCGCCGCCCGAGGGCCAGCAGTCCGACCAGTCCGGCCACGGCCGCCGAAGCCGGCTCCGGGGTCGAAATGACCTCCACGCCGGTCGCGGCGGTCCGAATTTCATTTTGGGTCAGCACGTTATTGTAGACCCAGACGTCATCGATCGACCCTGCGAACGTCTCGCTGCCGGTGCCGGTCGAGAACAGGCCCATGCGGGAGGCCGGGTTAACGGTCTGGAACGGGCCGCCGGTCAGCGTCTGGACCAAGGTGCCGTTGAGGTACATGCCGACGGTCGCGGTCGTCGCGGTCGCCGAGTAGGTCACCGCCACGTGCTGCCACACGTCCTGGGCGGCCGACGCCCCACTCGATTGGTCGAAGTCCTTGACGCCGTAGGTGGTGAACCGCTGCCGCCCGCTCGTCAGGACGCCGTACCCCCAGCCGGACTTCTGGGTGCCGATCGTGACGGACGTGCCGGCGAGGATCCGGCCGATCGTGTCGAAGGTGTCCGGCAGGACCCAGGCGGTGATCGTGAACGGCCCGGCGAGCGTGTTCAGGGCGTTCGGCGTGTTTCCACTCACGAACGACGCGAACCCTGGGAAACGTGAGTCCCCGGCGATCGCTGTGCCGAAGTTGGCCGCCTGCGCGGGGGTGAGGGTGACCGCCCCGTACGTCCCGGCGGGGACGGACGGCTGGGCGTACTTCAGGCCGAACTCGGCCGCGGTCTGGTTGATCGGGGACATCGTGACCCCCCCGATCACGTCGGCCGCCGACCCGCTGGTCTCGTTGAGCGCGTAGTGGACGATGGCCGACCCGTGGGCGGCGGGCGGCGAGGACAGCCCTAGCCCGGCTGCGGCGACGGCCGCGGCCTTCAACAACTGTGCCTTCATGGGTGTGCGTGCTCCGTTCTAAGTAAGTTCGTGGGTCACCCGGCCAGCCGTACGGGCCGGCGCGGCCCGGGCTCATTGGGCGTTCGGGACGGTGGCCTGCTTGGTGTGCAGCATCTGGCGGGACACGTACTCGGCGTGCCCGTCGATGTAGACGGCGTTCCCCCGCAGGTTGGGGTTCGGCAGGTAGGTCCCGGACAGCAGCGAGTCCGACTCCTTCTTCGCCCGGTCGTGCCGGGTCGCCAGCAGGTTCGGGCCGTTCACCGGGTGCCACGACACGGCCATGCCGTCGTCGATCGTGGACGCGTCCTCCTCGTACAGCATGACCTTGTCCGACGGCATCCGGACCTCGGTCAACTTCTTCGCCACCTTCAGATCCGGGTAGCTCGCGGCAACCCCGACGGCGTTCGTCGCCCCGCTCGCGATCCACCAGTTGATCACGTAGCTGAACTTGTAGGGGCCGCACACCACGGCGTTCGGCTTCCGCCCGACCTCGAATTGGTCGGACGGGCACCGCAGCATCTCCAGCGCGTTCGCCTTAAACTGGAGGTACCGCTGGATCGAGGACTCCTCGATCCGGTCGGACCGGATCGCCTGCCACCACAGCCAATCCTCCCGGTACAGGTTCGCCCCGTCGTTCCAGGACGTGAACGGGATGCAGTGGCGGTTCTCGTTCGCGTACATCAGGAACGCCGCGCCGATCTGCCGGATGTTGCTCAGGCACTTCACCCGGTTCCCCTCCTCCCGCGCCCGGGCCAGCGACGGCAACAGGATCGAGATCAGTAGGGCGATAATTCCAATGACAACCAGAAGTTCGACGAGCGTGAACCCGGCTGGGCGGCGGGGCGGCCGGCACCGGGGGAGACGTGAGTTGGACCGCACGAGGGGGACCTCCGGGAAAATGGGTTGGCCGGGCCGACGTGCTTCGCCGGCGCCCGGCACCGCGTCATCGACCTGCGGCAGTTGGGAAGCGGCGGCCCGCCAGGGGGCCGTCATGTATGACGAACGTGGCGGACGGAACCGAAGCGACGCGAACCGCCCGCGGCCCGCAGGGTTGGTGCGGGGCCGCCGGGCGGTGGGTCCTCGGGCTACGCCGGAACGGGCAATTAACGGTTCGCTCGCCCGGCCCCAGGGCCGGCTAGCGAGTTCGTGGGTGAATCACTACAGGCAGACCGGCAGCCTCCCGGGTCGGCCCGACCCGGCGAGCGTCTCGGTCGCTTGTGGTGAATTCATCATCGGACATGGACGCGTGTACCACAGAGTGAGCGCGGCACGCGATGGGTATGGCGGAGCCTTATAACAGAGGGAATCGACGCGCCTAGGGTGAAAAGCATGTTTCTCTCTACAATGAAGTTACGTGCGGCGTATCAATATTGTTTCCGCTCAATTCGGAGACGCCGGCGTAGCCCGTAGACCCCCTATGCACGCTTTTTGTGCGACTTGGTTATTCTTGCGGTCCGCCGCGCGGGGCCGTCCCGCCCGGCCCGGAGTCCGTCCCGATACGTCCCGTTCCCGGAGCAGCAGATGATCCGACCCCGTCGCCCGTCGGCCCGCGCGGTGTTCGCCGGCAAGGCCGCCGCCCTCGCCTTGGCCCTGGCCGTCCCACTCGCCCCGCCGTCGGCCGGCCCGGCCCGCGCCGCCGACGCCAAGGAGGTCAAGCTCGACGCCGCCCAGCAGTCGGCCGCCGACGCCCTGCGGGCGAAGGGGGCGGCCGTCATGCAGATCGCGGCCGACACCGACGCGCTGGCGGTCAACCTCGGCATCCTCGGCAAGCAGGCGACGGACGCCGAGCTCGCCCTGGTCGCCAAGCTGCCGAAGGTCACCCAGCTCGACCTGCACAACACGGCCGTCACCGACGCCGGGCTGGCCGCCGTCGAGCCGCTGGCGGGCCTCGCCCGGCTGCACCTCAACGGCACCGGCGTCACCGACGCCGGGCTCGCGCACCTGGCCAAGCTGGCCGACCTCGAGTACCTGAACCTGTACAACACCGCCGTCACCGACGACGGGCTGAAGCAGCTCGCCGGGCTGAAGAAGCTCAAGCGGGTGTACCTGTGGCAAACGAAGGTGACGGACGGCGGGGCGAAGGCGCTTAAGGCGGCGGTGCCCGAGGTGGTCGTGAACCGCGGGGAGGAACTCGTGCTGCCCCCGCCGGCGACGAAGCCCGCGGAAGACAAGACGGCGATGGCCGCCGCCAAGCCCGGCGACGCGAAGCCGGCGGACGCCAAGGCGGACGACAAAAAGCCCGCGGCCGACGCTAAGCCCGCGGACGCCAAGCCGACGACCGACGCCAAGCCGGCCGTCGCGGCGGCGGCAGACGCGGCCAAGCCGCCGGCCAAGGCGGGCAAGAAGGGCGGCAAGAAGCCGGCGGCCGCCCCGGCCGTCCCCGGCATCGACGCTGAGGGGTTCGTCCGGGCGTGGCTCGTGGCCGGCCCGATCCCCATCGAGGGGTCGGCCGCCGACGACCTCGACAAGCCGCTACTGGCGGACGAGGCCGCCCTCAGGCCCAAGGCCGGGGACAAGGCGAAGGCGAAGGACAAGGAGCTGACCTGGAAGCCGGTGTCGGCCGCCGAGTTCTTCGTCGACTTCAACGCCGCCCTGGCGGCCGACGGCCAGACCAACG
The DNA here is from genome assembly GCA_028288905.1 of Phycisphaerales bacterium. Classification (GTDB taxonomy): domain Bacteria; phylum Planctomycetota; class Phycisphaerae; order Tepidisphaerales; family Tepidisphaeraceae; genus Humisphaera. The sequence goes on from JAQGHJ010000024.1 coordinate 4,155, forward strand.
TCGCCGCGTACGCCGTCGCGTACGTCGAGGCGGCCGACGAGGTGAAGGACGTCACCCTGTTCATGGGCAGCAACGACCAGGGCAAGGTGTTCCTGAACGGCAAGGAGCTGGCCAAGTTCGCCGAGCCCCGGACGCTCGAGAAGGACACCGAGAAGGCGGCCGGCCTGACGCTGAACAAGGGCACGAACGTGGTCGTGCTGAAGGTGATCAACGAGGCGAACAACTGGCAGGGGTGCGTCCGGCTGGCCGGCAAGGACGGCAAGCCGCCGGCGGGCGTGACCGTCAAGCCGGCCCCGTGAGCGGGGCGGGAGCGTGGGGCCGCCCGTGCGGCCTGCGGGGGGGTGGGAGCGCCCGCGGGCCTTTGGCATCATCAACGGCAGAGTATTTTTCGGGGTCGCGAGCGGTCCGCGGTGCGGACCCTACGAGGCGCGGCCCACAGTTTCGTGGTTCAAGCGGAGGCACTCGATGAAGCGGATTCTTTCCCTGGCCGTCGTCGGCGGCGTGTTCACGGTGGCGGCGGCCGCGGCGGCGTTGCGCGCGGCGGACGCCAAGCCGGCGACCCCGGCCCCGGCCGCTAAGCCGGCGGCGGACGGCAACGTGGCCAAGCCGACGGCGGACGTGAAGAGCTGGCGGCTCGAGCAGCACGAGGAGGCCAAGGCGACGATCGCCGTCGACGCCGGCGCGGTCGTGTTCGACGTCACGAAGGACGACGGGACGGACTGGCACGCCCAGGCGTTCCAGACGCCGGTCGAGCTGAAGGACGGCCAGGAGTACGCCGTCACGTTCAGCGCCAAGGCGTCGGACGAGCGGGCGGTGAAGGTGCAGGCCGCCATCGACGAGGAGGACTGGCACCCGGTCGGGCTCGACGAGGAGGTCGCGCTCGGCAAGGAGTGGAAGGCGTACGACTACAAGTTCACGGCCGCCGACGTCCGGGCGAACAAGAACCGCGTCGGGTTCGTGTTCGGCCAAGCCAAGGGCAAGGTGTGGGTGAAGGACCTTGTGGTGAAGCCGGTGGCGAAGAAGTAAGGGGTGCGTTCAGCCTCGCCCGCGGCGGGCCCATCCGTGACACGGGCTTCCAGCCCGTGCGTGCCCAACGGCAGTCCCGGAGCAGGTCGGGCCGAGGACTTGGCAGCTCCTCGGCAAAATGGGAAACCTGTTGGCACGGGCTGGAAGCCCGTGTCACGG
>JAQGHJ010000181.1 GCA_028288905.1 Phycisphaerales bacterium
GTCTACGCACGAGCGAGCGGCCTCTTTTACCATCGGCCCGCCAACCTACCCGTCGCGCCGACCTGTCACTTCTCGACGATCCAGATGTTCCGATAGAACACCGGGTTCCCGTGCCCTTGCAACAGGATCGGTCCGGGCTCCGCCCCCTCCGCCTTGCCGGCACCGGTCTTGGCCTTCACGTCCCGGTGGTCGTGGACGGTCACGCCGTTCAGCGTCACCGTGATCTCGGCGTCCTTCGTCTTCGTCCCGCCCGCGTCGAACTTCGGGGCCGTGAAGTCGACGTCGTACGCCTGCCAGGTCAGCGGCGGCAGGCACATGTTCAGGTCCGGCGGCGTCTGCCGGTACAGCGACCCGGTCCCGTTGAACACCGGCGGCTGGCCGAACGAGTCCAGCACCTGCACCTCGTACCGCTCCTGCAAGTAAAGCCCGCTGTTGCCGCGGTCCTGGTCCCGGCCGAACGGCTTGAACGGCAGCAGGAATTCGGCGTGCAGCACGAAGTTCTGGAACTTCTTCTTCGTCTTCGCCCCGGCCGCCAGCAGCTTCCGCTCGTCGACGTGCCCGCCCTCCCACTGGTCGACGTTCGTCCCGTCGAACAGCACGAGTGCCCCGGCCGGCGGCTTCGCGCCCATCGTCGGGCTCGTCCGCTCGACCTTTTTCAGCTCGGCCGTCGCCCCGTCGGCGGTCGTTACCTTCAGCGCGCCGCCGGCCCACGAAGCCGTGTAGCCCGCGGCCACCTGCGGGGCGAACGACACGTCGGCCATCGTTGCCGGGTCCTTCGCCTTGCCCGGCACCTCGGCCCGGGCTTTCGTGTCGGCACCCGCCCCCGGCAGCCCGCCGGGGTAGAACGCGGCGACGAAGTCCCCACCGCCGACCGACGCGACCTGCGCCCCGAGCTTCCGCGGCTTGCCGTCCGGCCCGGCCGGCAGCTCGCCGAGGTACTCGCCCTGGACGGCGAAGTCCGGCGTCGCCTTGGCCGGGTCGAGGAACGTGTTCTTCTCGTTCAGCGCCTTCGCCTGGTCCGCCTTGGCCTTGTCCTCCTTCGAGGCCTCCTTGGCCTTCGGCGGTGCCGCCGCCGCCATCGCCGGCCGGGCGTGACCCAGCCCCAGCCCGACCGCAGCCGCGCCCGCCAAAACCGCCGCCGCCAACGTCCGCCGCTTCGCCATCTGCTTCGCTCCTGACCTGAGGGATGTGGCCACCCGACCGCCCGACGGGCGAGCCCGGCAGTATACGAGGGGGGCCGGGGCGGCGTTGAAGCAGGGACGTGCCGTCGCGGCGGCTGCGGTCAACACCGACCTCGCCAAACGAAAAGCGACCGCGGTACCGGCGTTTGCCGGTGCCGCGGTCGTCGCGTCTCACTCACGGGATCCGGTAGGGGACACCCTCACTTCTTCGCGTTGCTGTCGGCCTTACCGACCGCTTCCTGCACCTTGCCGACGGCCTGCTGGACCTTGCCCTTGACCTGCTGGCCGACGTCGCCCTTGGCAGCCCCGGCCACGTCGTTCGCGGTACCCTTGGCGTGCTTGATCTTGCCGGCCGCCGTGTCTTCGATCGCCATTGCGTCCTCCGGGTAAGTGTTTTCGACGGTTGCAACCGTGCGAAACCCGTGCCGGATGGGAAAACAGCCGCGGTCGGCCGTCGTATCATTCGGGGGGCGGACCGAGACGGAACCAAGGCGGCGGAGCGGATGCGGAGACGTTCGATCTTTTCCCGGTGCGTGGCGGCGACCCTGGCGGCGATCGCGGGGGCGGCCATCGCGACCGCGCGTGCGGTCCCAACCCCTTCGGCCGCCCCGCGTTACGACGCGACGGCCGGTCAGGACGCGTACGACTGGAAGCGCTGGGCCGAGCACTGGGCCTACCGCCCGGTGACGAAGCCGGTGGTGCCGGGTTTGGCCGAGCCGGCGTGGGGGCGGAACCCGGTCGACGCGTTCGTGCTGGCGAAGTTGCGGGCGGCCGGACTAAGCCCGGCCCCCGAGGCCGACAAGCTGACGCTGGTGCGTCGCGTCACGTTCGACCTGACCGGGCTGCCGCCGACGCCGGAGGAGGTCCGGGCGTTCTTAGCAGATAAGGCGGACGGGGCGTACGAGCGGCTCGTCGACCGGCTGCTGGCCAGCCCGCACTACGGGGAACACTGGGGCCGGCACTGGCTCGACGTTGCCCGGTACACCCCCGGGCGGGTCGCGTTCCCCGGCGTGAAGGGGACGGCCGGCGACTCCCACTACCGCGATTACGTCGTCTGGGCGTTCAACGCGGACAAGCCCTACGACCGGTTCGTGACCGAGCAGCTCGCCGGCGACCTGCTGCCGGTCCCCGCGGCCTCTGCGGCGGGGGACGCCGACGCCCGCCAGCAGTACCTCGACCAGATCGTCGCCCCCGGGTTTCTTTCGATCGGGGCGTGGTTCGACCAGGAGACGGACCCGAACCGCCTGCGGCTCGAGATCGTCGACGAGATGGTGAACGCGACGACCCGGACGTTCCTCGGGCAGTCCGTCGCCTGCGCCCGGTGCCACGACCACAAGTTCGACCCGTTCCCGACCCAGGACTACTACGCGCTGGCCGGCGTGTTCCGCAGCACCCGGGTCGTCGGCGACGTGAGCGACAACTGGCGCGACGGCCGGGTGCGGCAGCTCCGCCCGCTGGCCACACCGGACCAGGTCGCCGCCAACGACACCGTCCGCCGGAAGGCGGCCGACCTGCAAGCGGCGCGGTGGGACCGGCTGGTGGCGCTGCACGCCGCGCGGTCGGCCGCGTGGCACGCGGCCGAGCCGGCGTACCGGGCGGCGGCGGCGACGGTGGCCAAGCCGTTCACGCTCGCCCGCGAGGCCGAGGACTTCGACGGGCAGGACAACCTGCGTATCGCCCAACTGTCCCGGGACGGGCACGCCGTCGAGGTGATCGAGACGCAGACCCCGACCGCCCAGTGGGTGAAGTACAAGTTCACCGTCCCGGTGCCCGGGCGGTACCGGCTCGACGCGCTGTACGCCGCGGCCGACCGCACCCCACTAGAGGTGACGGCCAACGGCGACGTCGCCGCCCGCGACGCCCTCGTCGCCCCGACCGGCGGGACCAACCTGGCGCACCAGCGGTGGGGCACGGCCGCCGTGCTCGACCTCAAGGCGGGGCTGAACTTCGTCCGGCTCAACGCCAAGGAAGGGGCGTTCCCCCGGCTCGACAAGCTGCGGCTCACGCGAATCGACCCGGACATCGAAGCGCAGGTGAAGGCCGTCGCGGCGGCGAACAAGTTGGACGCGACGCTGCTGGAGCGGTTCGTCTGCTGGCCGAACGACCCGTGGCCGACGGTGGCGGACACGGAGGTGTTCCTCACCGACGCCGAGGCGGCCGAATTGGCAAAGACGACGGCCGAGGCCGACGCCTTGGCCGGCGCGCTCGCCCCGTACCCGCTGGCGGTGGCCGTCACGGACCAGCCGGATCCGGTCGACCTGCCGGTGTACCTCCGCGGGCAGACGTACCGGCCGAGTGCATACCTCGTCCCCCGCGGGCTGCCGCGGTTCCTCGACCCCGCCCTGCCCCGCCCGCCCGTCCCGCCCGGCGAGAGCGGGCGGCTGGAATTGGCGAAGTGGTTGACCGACCCCCGGCACCCGCTGACGGCCCGGGTGATGGTGAACCGGGTATGGGCGTGGCACTTCGGCCGGGGGATCGTCGACAGCCCGAGCGACTTCGGCAGCCGCGGGTCGCCGCCGACGCACCCCGAACTGCTCGACTGGCTGGCCGCGACGTTTGTCGAGCAGGGGTGGGGCGTGAAGGCGCTGCACCGGCTCATCCTGACCAGCAGCGCGTACCGGCAGGCGGGGGCGGCGGCTCGGAGCGAGTCCAGCGGAGCCGCCGCGGTTTCGGCGGGAGCCCGTTCGCCCGTCGACCCGCACCAGCTCGACCCCGACGACAAGCTGCTGTGGCACTTCCCGCGCCGCCGGCTGGAGGCCGAGGCGCTGTACGACGCGATGCTGAGCACGACGAACAACCTTGCCCGCCAGCCGGCGGGGAAGCCGCTGGAGTTCGCCAAGAGCAGCAACCGGGCGATGTACACGCTGACGACCGGCCGGAGCCCCAAAGGGCTCGGCCCGGACGTGCGGAAGATGCTCGGCCTGTTCGACTGCGACCTGAGCGGCGCACCTGTCGAGGCCCGATCGGTGTCAGCGACGCCCGCCCAAAGCCTGTTCTGGCTCAACAGCCCGCTGCCGAAGTTCTTCGCCGACGCGTTCGCCGCCCGGCTGCTGAAGATGACCCAGCTCACCGACCCAAAGCGGGTCGAGATGGCGTACCTGCTGGCGGTGGGGCGGTCGCCGGACAAGGCAGAGGAGGAGCGGGCGGTCGCGTTCGTCGGGGGCGGTGAGCAGGCGGGCGAGGCGGGAACTGAGACGAAGCAGGAAGCGTGGGCGCGGCTGTGCCAAGCGCTCTACGCGTCGAGCGAGTTCCGGTACGTGGAGTGACGGGGCAAGGTGGTCTCCCGAATTGCGCCCTACGAAGTACTCGGAGTCGTGATGAAGCGTGGTTCGCTCGCGCCCGGTGCCCGAACCCGTCCGGGTGAAACCTGTCCAGGTCGGGTGAACCCTACAATGTACCGCACGATGTGCCGCAACCAGGGCGCGACGCGATGACCTTCCGCACGACACCACTTTCCCGCCGGGACATGCTCCGCCGGTCGACGCTCGGGTTCGGGGGTCTGGCGGCCCTCGACCTGCTGTCGCGCCGGTCGCCCGGGGGCACAAGCGTCCCCCGCGCGTTCGGGGCGGGGCTGGGCGTGCCCGGTGCGTCGTCGTCCCCGCTCGCGGCCAAGGTGCCGCACTTCGCGGCTCGGGCGAAGCGGGTGATTTACCTGTTCCTCGACGGCGGGCTGTCGCAGGTCGACTCGTACGACCACAAGCCCCGGCTGCAGGTGGACGACGGCAAGCCGCTGCCGGCGAGCATCGCCAAGCCGAAGTTCTCGTTCGCCCCGACCGGGGCCGTGCTGGCCAGCCCGTTCGCCTGGAAGCGGCACGGGCAATCGGGGGCGTGGGCGTCGGATTTGTTCCCGGAGGTGAACCGGCAGATCGACCTGCTCTGCTTCGTGTAGAGCCTGCACCACGACAACGAGGACCACTTCA
>JAQGHJ010000186.1 GCA_028288905.1 Phycisphaerales bacterium
TCCGGTTCAAGGTCGAGGCCGACGAGCAGCTAGTGGCGGCCAAGGGGGCGTGGAAGACCGTCGGGTCCGACGCCCTGGTTGGGACGTGGGACTGGGTGCTGCCGACCACCCCGCCCCAGCCGATGAACTGGTCCATGACGCTGGCGGCGACGAAGGACCCGTTCGTGTACAAGGCCGCCCTGACCCTGACCGGCGACGACGGCAAGCCGAAGGCGGTCGACGCGGTGATGGTCGTGCAGACGGACCACCAGCCGTTCTTCCGGCTCGTCATGCCCGTCCCGGGCGGCCCGCCGGCGGCGATGATCGGCCCGATGGTCTGGGCCCCGGACAACGGCACGCCCCGCATCCTCACGCGGAACATCTCGTTCGACCGGAACATCACCTGGGTCAAGAAGGGTGGCACCCCTCCTGGTCCCGGCCCGGCACCCCTGCCCGACGGCTGGGTCACCGTGACCGACGCCAACCGCATGGTGTCGCTGGCCATGCCGCCAACGTTCGTCGCCCAGCCCGCCCTGGCCCAGCAGGTGCGGCAGTTGCTGCCGGGGTACGACCTGAGCGCGCTGGACCCGAACCTGATGGCCGGGGTCGAGATCGTCCGGTTCGACGGCCTGAACGACCCGGCCCAGGTGTTCCGCATCATGGTCACGGCGTCCCAGCGGATGGGGAACCAGATCCAGGCCGGCCCGCCCCAGCAGTCCGTGATCGGCGGGGTCCGGTGCCTGTCGTACCCCGGGCAGATCGCCAACAACACCGGCCTGTTCAACCTTGGCATGAACCTGATCCCGACGCCCCGCGGCATCGTGGCCGTCAACTTCGTCACGTCCGTCCGGACCGTCCAGGAATCCAACCCGATCCTGATGAAGATCTCCCAGACGATCCAGGTCGCGCGTTGAACCGGGCGGCCACGCCTCCCAATCGGTACGACCGGACCGCAGGCCGCCCGCCCGACTTCGTCGGCGGGCGGCCTTGTTGTTGTGACCGGTTGGGCCGGTCCGTACGATGAACGTTCGGGTGTCGGCCGACCGGGTCACGCGCAGCGGGGGTTTCAAGGGTGCTCGCCAGGATCGAATCGTTCATCCTGTCCGGCATCGACGCCGTCCGATGCGAGGTCGAAGTCGACGTGCTGCACCAGGGGATGGAGCGGACGACGATCGTCGGGCTCGCCCAGGCGGCCGTGAAGGAGTCCGTCGACCGCGTCGACCGGGCGATCACCAACAGCGGGTACGCCAACAGCGGGCGGGCCATGCTGATCAACCTCGCCCCCGCCGACGTGAAGAAGGACGGCCCGGCGTTGGACCTGGCGATGGCCGTCGGGCTGCTCCGCGGGCTCAACTTCATCCAGACCGACCGGCACAAGGACTACCTGATCGCCGGTGAGCTCGCCCTCGACGGCCGGGTCCGCAAGATCAAGGGTGGCCTGTCGATGGCCCTCCTCGCCCGGGACAAGGGTTTCCGCGGCGTGATCCTGCCGGAGGAGAACAAGCGGGAGGCGGCCGTCGTCGACGGGGTTGAGGTCATCCCCGTCAGCAGCCTCGCCCAGGCTGTCGGGTTCCTGAACGAGTTGCTGGACCTGGAGCCGTACGAACTGGACGGCGACACGGCGTACGCTGCCAGCCAGCAGGCCGGCGACCTTGACTTCGCCGAGGTCCGCGGGCAGGAGGCCGTCAAGCGGGCGATTACCATCGCCGCCGCCGGCGGGCACAACATCCTGATGATCGGCCCGCCCGGCACCGGCAAGTCGATGCTGGCCGCCCGCATCCCCGGCATCCTCCCCCCGCTTGCCCGCACCGAGAGCCTGGAGACGACCCGCATCTACTCGGCCATGGGGCTGCTGCCCGACGGCGTCGCCCTGCTCGACCGCCGCCCGGTCCGCACCCCGCACCACTCCGCCACCGCCCAGGCCCTCATCGGCGGCGGCAGCATCCCCCGCCCGGGCGAGGTGTCGCTGGCCCACCACGGCATTTTGTTCCTCGACGAGCTCCCGGAGTTCCCCCGCCCGGTGCTGGAGACGATGCGGCAGCCGATGGAGACCGGCGAGGTCACGATCGCCCGCGTCCACGGCAGCGTGAAGTTCCCCGCCCGGTTCATGCTGGTGGCCGCCATGAACCCGACCGAAAGCGGGTACGCTTCGACCGACACCCGGGCCCGCGACAAGTACTTGGCCAAGCTCAGCGGCCCGCTGCTCGACCGCATCGACATCCACGTCGAGGTGCCGGCCGTCCCGTACAAGGAACTGACCGGCAAGCACCAAGGCACCAGCAGCGCGACCATGCGGGAACAGGTCATGAAGGCCCGCGGCCGGCAGGCGGACCGGTTCGGCCCGGCAGACGGGTCGGCCAACAACGCCCGCATGGACAGCCGCCAGCTCCGGGCGTTCTGCGACCTGTCCGACCCGTGTTTGCTGCTGATGAAGCAGGCGATGGACGAGCTGGGCCTCAGCGCCCGGGCGTACGACAAGGTCCGGCGGGTGGCGAGGACGATCGCCGACCTGGAGGACGCGGAGGCGGTGACCGAGGCCCACGTCGCCGAGGCGGTGCAGTACCGGCTGCTGGACCGGCGGTTCTGAGGGGAAGCACTTCTGAGGGGAAGTGGTTCTGAGGGGGGAAGTGCGGTCGACGCCCGCCGCTGGATTCGCGGGTGCGGCGTTTGTCGCACTGCGTAACATTTTGTAGCAATTCGCTAGTGCCGGCCCGAGACTTGTCAGTCCGCACGGACGTGGGTCGCCCGACCCATTCCATTCTACCGGCCGGCCGGTCGCTGCCCACCAAAATCCCGCCGGCCCACGCGGCGAACGTCGTCGGCGGGGCTCAAACCGGTCGACACCGGGCCGGCCCATGTTCGGCCCGTCGGGCGGTGCGGCCGAACTGCTCCGGACCGCCGCTAGCTGCTCTTGAGCGCCCAGTAGACGAACGCCGGCTGCAGGAACAGGCGGGCGAACCGCTTGGCGTCGGTGTCGAGGCCGAACGCGCTGCGGCGGCGGGCGTACTGGGACACGTTGCCGGGGAAGACCGCGACGAAGAACGCGGCCGCCGTCCGCCCGACCGCCTTCTGGTGCCGCGGGCCGGCCAGGGCGATGGCCCCGCCGAGGGCGATCTCGGCCAGCCCGGACAGCACGACGGTGTCATCCTTCGTCAGCGGCACCCAGTCGGGCACCTGGGCCCGGAACGCCCGGCGGGCGAACGTCAGGTGGCTGACGCCGGCGAACACCAAGGCCCCGCCGAGCAGTTTTCGCGCGGCCGTCTTGGCGAGGGGTTCGTGCTGCATGCCCCCACTCTAGGCGCGACGCCCTCTGCCTACTGCCTACTGCCTACTGCCTACTGCCTACCCGGCTGGACGGGCGGCGGCCCCCTTGGCACAGTGCCGGCCATGCAGACGCACGGATCGGCCTCGGACCACCGCGCCGTGCGGACGCGCCTGCCCACGGCCCTTCTCGTCCTCTACGCCGCCGTCCTGGTC
>JAQGHJ010000188.1 GCA_028288905.1 Phycisphaerales bacterium
GGGACGTCGCCGTGGGGTTGGGCGTCGAGGTCGGGTATTGCATGCTTGCGCTTCCGCTGGGACCGCTCGGCGGCATCGCCGTGCCGGGTCATCGGGGAGTGTCCCACAGTTGACCGACCCGTCAATCGGGCCGCCGGCGGCGTTTTTCGATGGCCGCTGAACGCGGGGCCCGTTGGCCGATATGATGGGGCATGCGCGACGCCCAACAGACGCTCGACACGTACTACTACGAGATGCGGTGGCGGTGCCTGTCGCTGGCGGCCGACCTCGACCGGATCGAGCGGGCAGCCGGCGGCGGCGACGTGCTCGCGTCCGACCCCCGGCTGGCCAAGCTGCGGGACGGGCTGCGGGTGTTGCTCGACGGACACGGCCCGACCCGGGCCGAGCAAGTGCAGCTCGTGTTCTCCGACAAGACGCCCCCGCCGGCCCGGTAACGGGTCGGCCCCCGTGCCGGCCACCCATCGTTCCGGGTCGCTGAAGCGCCCCGGCCGCTCGGCGCGGTCCGCCCACCCCCACCGTGCCCGTCCCGCGAACGTCGTCGCGGACCCCGCCCCATGAAGTACATCGACCCCCATATTCATTGTGTTTCGCGCACGACCGACGACTATCTGTACATGGCCCGCGCGGGCGTGGTGGCCGTGACCGAGCCGTCGTTCTGGGCCGGGTACGACCGGTCGAGCGCCAGCAGCTTCGCCGACTACTTCCGCCACCTGACCGAGGTGGAGCCGAAGCGGGCAGCCCGGTACGGCATCCAGCACTACTCCTGGCTTTGCATCAACGCTAAGGAGGCGGAGGACGTGGGCTTGAGCCGGGAGGTGATTGGCCTGATCCCCGCCCTCCTCGACAACCCGCACGTGCTCGGCGTCGGAGAGATCGGGCTGAACAAGAACACCCGGAACGAGATCACCGTGTTCGAGGAGCAGGTCGACTTGGCCGCCCGGCACGACCAGCTGATCCTGATCCACACGCCGCACCTGGAGGACAAGCACAAGGGGACGGCGATCATCAGCTCGATCCTGCGGAACGACCCGCGGATCAAGCCCGAGCGGGTGCTGATCGACCATTGCGAAGAGCACACGATGCGGATGGCCCGCGACCACGGGTTTTGGGCGGGGATGACGATTTACCCGGTGTCGAAGGTGACGCCGCAGCGGGCCGTCGACCTGATGGAGGTCTACGGGACGAAGCAGTTGTGCGTGAACAGCGCCAGCGACTGGGGCGAGAGCGGGCCGCAGTGGCTGACCGACACGCTGCTGGAGTTCCGCCGCCGCGGGCACACCGAGGCCGAGGCGGACGAGGTGTTCCACAACAATCCGTGTCGGTTCATGGGACAGAGCCCGAAGTGGAAGGTAGAGGCGGTAGGGGCGGACGGGTGACGCCCTGAGCAGACGTGCAAATTGCAAACCCGCAGGTCCGGACGAGTCGGCCGCCGTTGGCGGCTCCGGCCTCCCCCGCGGCACATCCGGCACTGCGCCACCAGGATCAATCCGCCGTGCGTCGAGCCAGCAGTCGCGCTGCCCTTGGTATAGTTTTGGCCCGCATGGAAACCGCACGCGGACAGCGATCGCCCCGCCGGCCTGCGGGTGACCGACGGTCCTTCGGCACCTCGCCTACAGCTCCAGCCACCCCCGCCGTCCGCCGGCCCGGGCATTCACGACATCGCTGGTGGCCCGCCGCGGCACTCGTGGCGGCCGTGGTCCTCGCTTATCTGCCCGCCCTGTGGGCCGGGTACGTGTGGGACGACGACGCCCACCTTCCGCTGTCCGACCTGCAAAGGAGCTTGGCGGGGCTTTGGCTCGTCTGGACGTGGCCGGGGGCGACGCCCCAGTACTACCCGCTCACCCACACCTCGTTCTGGCTGGAGGCGCAGCTGTGGGGACTGCGGCCGGCCGGGTACCACGCGGTGAACGTGCTGCTGCACGCGGCGAACGGCGTGCTGCTATGGCGGGTGGCCCGACGGCTGGGGCTGCCCGCCGCCGTCGCCTTACTGACGGCCGCCGCGTTCGCGCTGCACCCGGTGAACGTCGAATCCGTCGCCTGGGTGAGCGAGCGGAAGAACGTCCTGTCCACGCTGTTCTATCTGGCGGCCGGGCTGTGTTACCTGCGGTCGGCGGGCGTTGGCGAGCCGCCGGCCGCCCCGCCGCCGACCAGCCGGACGGCACCCGTGCCGCCGCAGCAGCTTCCGCCGCTTCAACCCGCCTCCCCCGATGCCGGCCGGCGGGGCCATTGGTACGCCGCGGCGCTCGGCCTGTTCGCGTGCGCGGTGCTCAGCAAGACCGTGACCTCGTCGCTGCCGGCCGCCCTGTGCGTGTTGCTGTGGTGGCACCGGCGGCTCGACCGCCGCCAGGTCCTCCGGCTGCTGCCGATGTTCGCGTTCGCCGCCGGCATGGCCTGGGTGACGGCCGGCATGGAGAAGTGGAACGTCGGAGCGGTCGGCCGGCACTGGGACTGGTCGTTCGCCGAGCGGTGCCTCATCGCCGGGCGGGCCGTCTGGTTCTACGCGGGGAAGCTCGCTTGGCCTGCCGGGCTCGCGTTCGTCTACCCGCGTTGGGAAATCGATGCCGGCGTGTGGTGGCAGTACCTGTTCCCCGCCGCGGCGGTCGGCCTAGTATGCGGGTTGTGGCTCGCCCGCGGCCGGGTCGGCCGGGGGCCGCTGGCGGCGGTGATGTTGGCCGGCGGCACGCTGTTCCCCGCGCTGGGGTTCGTCAACCTGTACCCGATGCGGTTCAGCTTCGTCGCCGACCACTTCGTGTACCTCGCGAGCCCGCCGCTGCTGGCGCTCGGGGCGGCCGCCGCGGTGGCGGTCGCCCGGCGGGCGGCCACGCCGCCTCCGTTGGCGGCGGCGACGGGCGGCATCGTGCTGTGCGTGCTGGCCGCGTTGACCTGTTGGCAGACCACCCGCTTTCACGACGAAGAGTCGCTCTGGCGGCACACGTTGGCAGCGAATCCGCGGGCGTGGCTGGCCGAGGTGAACCTCGGAATCCTGCTCGCGGGTCGGGGCGAAGACGCGGCCGCGGCCGAACACTACGCGCGCTCCCTGGCGATCGAGCCGGACCAGGAGCACACCCACCTGGCGTGGGCGGCCCTGCTCGACCGGCAGGGGAACGTGGCGGCCGCCACCGCCCACTACGAGGCAGCCGGACGAATTGCCCCGACCGACCCCCGCGCCCCGTACTGGCTCGGCAACCTGGCCGCCCGCAGGGGCGACGCGACCGCGGCGGCCGCCCGTTACCGCGATGCCCTCGCCCGGGACGAACGGCACGAGCCGAGTCGGCTCGCCCTCGCCGCCTCGCTCGCCGCCGAAAACCGGCCGAGCGACGCGCTGGTCGAGTACGCCCGGGCGCTGGAACTGAACCCGTACTCGCTCGAGGCCCGGCAGCGGGCGGCGGCCCTGCTGACACGCGGCGGCGACCCGGCCGCCGCCGTCGACCTGCTGGTCGAGGGTCGGCGGCTCGTCGGCCCGAACGCGAAGCTCGACAACAACCTCGGGGTCGCCCTGCTGCGGGCGGGCCGCCCGGCCGAGGCGGCCGACCGGCTGCGGGAGGCCGTCGGCCGTGACCCTAACCTCGCCGAAGCCTGGCTCAGCCTCGGCTCCGCCCTTGAGATGCTGGGGGACCGGGACGGGGCCGGCAGGGCGTACGAGCGTGCGGCCTCCTTGAACCCGTCCTTCGACGCCGCCCGGGCCGGGGCGGATCGCGTCCGACGGCAGTGAACGTACCTTGATCCGGCACTGCCCGACCGCCGACGGGTCGTATGTCGCCGGCCGCAACTGGTGCGGCGACTGCCACCAGCGGCGGCCCACCAAGCCCGATCGGCGGCAAGTTTGCGCTCCGGCCGGGTCGGTTGGTTTGAGCCGTCGGGACGGCGCGTCCCAGCGCTCCCCGCATGGCTACCACGGACATCCGCGGCGGCCATACACTTCCGGCATGACGAACGCCGCTGCTCCCGCCACGCCCGTCTCGCCGTTCGGCCCCTTCGTGCCGCCCGACCTGGACCTTGCCGATGCCGCGAGGATCGAGCCCTTGTACCGGGCTCTGCTCGACCGGCCGCTCCAGGCGCCGGCGGCCGTTGAGGCGTGGTTGGCCGACGCGTCGGAGCTGACGGCGGCGGTCGACGAGTACGGCAGCCGGCGGTACATCGACAAGTCGTGCCACACGGACGACCCGGCGGTCGAGCGGGCGTACCTGCACTTCGTCGAGCACGTCGAGCCGGCGCTGAAGCCGCTGGCGTTCGAGCTGCAGAAGCGGTTCCTGTCGCTGGCCGCCCGGGAGCCGCTGGCGGCGGCGGACCGGCGGTACGCGATGCTGGAGCGGAAGTGGCGGGCCGAGGTGGACCTGTTCCGCCCGGAGAACGTTCCGTTGGAGACGGAGCTGGCGAAGCTCACGAACGAGTACGACAAGATCACCGGCGACCAGATGGTCGCGTTCCGCGGCGCCGAGTACACGCCGCAGCAGATCGCGCGGTTCTACGAGGACCCGGACCGCCCGACGCGGGAGGCGGCGTGGCGGGCGGCGACGGACCGCCGGCTGGCCGACGCCGACCGGGTGGAGGCGATCTTCGACGCCCAGCTGCCACTGCGGCAGCGGGTGGCGGACAACGCCGGGCTGCGGACGTACCGGGACTACGCGTGGAAGGCTAACAAGCGGTTCGACTACACCCCGGCCGACTGCGTGCGGTTCGCCGACGCGATCGCCGGCGAGGTCGTGCCGGTGGTCGCGGGGCTGAACGCAGCGCGGGCGGCGGACCTCAGCGTCGAGTCGTTGCGGCCGTGGGACCTGGAGGTGGACCCGCAGAACCGCCCGCCGCTGCGGCCGTTCGACGAGGCGGACGTGGACGGGTTCGTCGGCAAGACCCACGACATCTTCGCCCGGCTCGCCCCGGATTTGGCCGCCGACTTCGACCAGCTCAAGGCGCACGGCAATCTCGACCTGGCGAGCCGCCGCGGCAAGCAGCCGGGCGGGTACCAATGTTCGCTGGAGGCGTCGCGGCAGCCGTTCATCTTCATGAACGCCGCCGGGCT
>JAQGHJ010000205.1 GCA_028288905.1 Phycisphaerales bacterium
TCCAGAGCGCAGCGAAGGATCTCGGGTCGGAAGTGCCGCCGCCTGGCCGGCCGTCTGCTCCGAGATCCTTCGCTGCCCTCTGGATGACAAGAGGTGGCCTTGGTACGAGTAGTGAGCGGCATCGACCCTTCTTGGTTCCATCCCCACATTTCTCGCCCGGCACGATCGCCCCCTTCGGACGAGGCCACCACCCATGACGCACGCTTCCCCGCCGCGGCCGGCCACCCGGTCCGAACCCGCCCGAGCCACCTGGTCCCGCCGCCAGTGGATGAAGGGCGGCCTCGCCGCGGCCGGCGTTTGGGCGGTGGCCCGGCTGTCGCCGACGGCGCTGGGGCTTGCCGAGCCAGCGGCGGGGGACGTGGTCGTGCCGTTCCTCGACGCGATCCCGGACCCGAAGAAGCCGCAGGTCCGGTGGGCGGACGTGCCCGACCAGTGGCTCACGCCCGACGAACGGGTGTACGAGGTCAGCCACTACCCGAAGCCGCCCGAGGCGGCCGCCGAGGCGTATCGGCTCACCGTCGGCGGGCTGGTCGACAAGCCGCTGACGCTCACGCTCGCCGACCTCAAGGCCCGCCCCCGGCGGACCCTTACGGCCACCCTCGAGTGCGGCGGGAACGGGTCGAACGCGGGGTTCATGGGCGCGGTCGCGAACGCGACGTGGACCGGGACCCCTCTGCTCCCGCTGTTGGCCGAGTGCGGCCTGAAGCCGGCCGCCGTCGAGGTCGCGTTTTACGGGGCGGACGTCGGCAAGGAGAAGGTCCGGAACTTCGACGTCGAGCAGCCGTTCGCCCGCACGCTGCCGGTGACGGACCTCGCCGGCCGAACCGACGTGCTGCTCTGCGACGAGATGAACGGCAAGCCGCTGACCCCCGTCCACGGGGCCCCGGTCCGGCTCGTCGTCCCGGGCTGGTACGGCATCGCGTGGGTGAAGTGGCTGACGACGATCGAGGCCCGCGACCGCCGGCTCATGACCCGGTTCGTCGCCAAGGACTACGTCACGCTCCGGGTGAGCGACGAGGGCGGCCGGAAGACCGCCCGGGAGACGAGCGTCGGCCCGCTGAACGTCAAGTCGATAGCCGCCCGCGTCGTCCGCCGCCCCGACGGCACCCACGTCGTCAGCGGGGCCGCCTGGACCCAGGGAAAGGTGGCCAAGGTCGAGCTGAAGATCGACGGCGGCGCGTGGGCGGAGGCAGCGCTGGAGAAGGCCGACACGCCGCACGCGTGGACGTTCTGGCACTACGAGTGGAAGGGGGCGACGCCAGGCGAGCACGCGCTCGTGTCGCGAGCGACCGACGCGCAGGGCCGGGTGCAGCCGGCGGCGGACGACCCGGAGATCAAGGACAAGCGGACGTACTGGGAGGCGTACGCCCAGTACCCGCGGCGGGTGCGGGTGGGGTGAGGGCGGGCGGGCTCGTCGCCCGGCCGGCCCGCGTTGGCCGGCGGAACCTCGCGCGGGCCTGCGGTCCCGATGAAGCCGGGCGTAAACACCCGCGGCCGACCCTTTCTTGGGGTCGGCCGCGGGCAAGGGCTCGGAATACAGGATCGTTCGGGACGATCGATCAGCTGCCTTGGTCGTCCGTCGGGGCCATGGACGTGTCCCAGGTGGTTTCCGGACGGCCCATGCCGGTCGAGAGGCCGGTCGACGGCGGCACGGCCGGGCCGCTCGTGTAGATGTTGTCCCGGAAGGCTTGGTCTTTGACCGGGGCCCCGCAGAACGGCGTCGAGCTCCACTCGACGTGGGCGTCGACGTAAACGACCTGCTGACCGTCGTTGTTGTGGTTGTTTGAGTTACCCTGCGCCATCACCTTCTTGGGCGAAGTGTACTCGACAATGGTCACGTTGTTGTCGGCACCGCCGTTGGTCGCCTTGCCGGAGTTGCCCGGGTTGATGTCCGCGGCGAACGGGTGGTCCGGGCTCAGCGACGTGTCGAACTTCCAGCCGTTGTAGCCGAGGGCACTCGGGTTCGGGAACGGCCCGGCGTAGCTGTACGAGCAGTGACCGTAGTAGGGCTTTTCGAAGTTCGACTTGTCCTGGATCGACGCGCCCGAGCCGCCCGTGGCCCACGTCCGTTCCGCCGTCGAGACGCTGGGGCACAGGAAGGCCTCGGCGGTCAGGTCGGTGCTCTTCAGGAGGTGGTAGAACGACGCGCTCACGTTGTTGTTGCCCACCGCGCCCATCGGGCCGGCGAAGGCGTTGTTCGTGTTGCGGCTGGCGTCGTCCGGCGCAGCGAACCCTTGTACTCCCGAGTTGTAGTACGTGCGGGGAAACTCGCCCTTCTTGCTCTGCCCGGCGTAGATGATGCCGCCCATGGCGATCTGGCGGAGGTTGCTGGCACACTTGATCCGGTTCGCCTGCTCGCGGGCCCGGTTCAGGGACGGCAGCAGAATCGAGATCAGCAGCGCGATGATCCCGATGACGACGAGCAGCTCGACCAGCGTGAAGCCGGCGAGCCGGGCCGTTCGTGGCCCTGGACGGTGTCGAGACGGTGACATGGGAACCTCCGCGAAAAGGTACGTCGTGGTCACAACGCGGCCGCCCCAGCCCGCCGGATGAGGGATTCGATGATGCCCGACCCGCCGATGTCGTCCGTCGCGATGCCCACCCTGGTTGGGGGCACCGCCGCACGGTCGAGTCGCGGGACGGACGACGGAACAGAAGGGACGGACAGCCGTAGCACCGCGATAAAAAAACGGGCTCGGCACCTGTTGCCGCCCTCGTTTCGTTTGGTTTTGGGGACCCCGAGTGGGAGAAGACAGGACCGCCGCCGTAGACACGCCAAGCCCACCTGCAGCTTTGCAGGTAATCGACGGGACAATAACTTTAACCACAAGTTTGCAATAGAGCAATGAAATTCATGAAGTGCGTGGTCTGGTGGGGATCGGATACGTCCTGCCCGAACTCCACCATCGTCCGGACCGGCGACGGAACCGGGACCATCCCTTGTGGTACATCCCGCCAAGGGCTGCCGCCCGTTGATCGGCGCACGACGGGGCGCGGCCGGCGACGCATGGCCGGTCGGTCAGGCACTAAAGGAGGACAATTCATCGCCGTCTCTCCGCGATCTACTCGCGCGCGAGAGCGACGCGATCGGGTTGCGGCCACGATGGCTGTCTTGCAGAGCCCCGCGGTTGTACACGGGATCAGGTTGGTGAGGTTCTGGGCGTCCCACGTCGCCGTCAGCGAGTTGTATGGGAAGTCGGCCGCGATTGAACGCCGTGCCGCAGTTCCGGGCGGCGGACAGCACGTTCGACTCGGCTGAAGCGGACCACCGACGGGTTCACGCCGTTGGGGAAATCCGTGGCGGTGATGTCGGCGGGGCCCTGACGTGTGTCGTCAACGAGGCGGACTCGCCGAACCAGCTGTGGGTGTCTGCCGAGGCGGTCCGTCTGCAGGGGGCGTCCTGCAGGTCGACCCGCGCGGCCGCTCGCCGACACGGTCGGCGGAGCCGAACCCCCTTGCGTGCAAAACAATCGGCTCAGGCCAGTCATTTTAGTCGCCGCCGTCGGCCCAGACCATCGCGCCGAGGTCTGCTTGCTGCTCGACCCAAGGGACACGTGTGGGGGCGACCGCCGTGGAAGCTCGCTCGGGCGGCCGCGGGTGAGTACCCGCTTGCGGTGCGGCAAGTCCGTCCTAAGATCGACACATCACCTCGCGTTCGCGGCATCGTTTGAGGGTACATTCGGTGTCGCCCGCCTAGCCTTGGGAACCACTGCCATGTCCTTCGCCTACT
>JAQGHJ010000244.1 GCA_028288905.1 Phycisphaerales bacterium
GCGAGGCCCGGCCGTCCGGGCCGGCCGACCGCCGCCCGCGGCCCCAGGTGCCGGACGTGCCGCCACACGAAGTAGGCCCCGCCGGCCAACAGCACGTGCCCCGCGAACGCCGCGTGCCCGGCCAGCAGCGTGAACGCGACGGCCGCCGCCAGGGCAGCCGCCGACCGCCCGCCCGGCCGGACCGCGCACCGGTCGGCCGCGAGAAACACCCACGGCAGGAACGACACGACGGCCGACCCGGCGTACCCGAGGGACAAAATCATCGTTCCGGTCAGCGGGACGCACCACGCCCCGCCGGCCGCCGCCAACCACCCGAGCCCGACCGCCCGCCGTAAGAAGAGGTACGACCCGACCGCGATCACCGCGCTCCGCAGCAGCGCGCTCCAGGCGACGGCGACCGGGGACGGGACCGCGTAATCGAGCAGCCGGTACGGCGAAAAGACCTGCGTGTGATTGGCGGCCAGCAGCGGATGCCCGCAGTAGTCGTACGGGTTCCAGAGCGGCAACCGTCCGGCCCGCACCTCGTCAACGACCAGGCGGCGGTGCACCTCGCTCTGGACCACGAGGTCGCCGAGCGTGCCCTCCTTCGGGATCGGCGTCGGCCCGCCCGGCGTCGCCCGCGGCAGGTAGAACGTCCGGTCGGCCAGGATGTCCAGCGGCAGCAACAGCGTCCGCCCGACGAGGGCCGGGCCGATCAGCACGAGTTGGGGGATCAGGATGCCGAGCAGTAGAACCGCGACCCGCCACGCCCGCCGCGGCTCCGGGTCGGCGGCCGGAGGGGGCGCGGGCGGCACGGTCACGATCTGGAGGGCCTGCAGCGGGGACGCGGAGGATCGGCGGGGGTTCGGTCGGCGGCCCATGTCTGGGGAACGGTACCGGTCAGCCATGACGACGACAATCGACCGCTCCGTGTGGCCCATCACTTACGGCGGTCGTGTACGGGCTCGTCCGGCGCTCTATAATCTCCATCCCGACACCAGCGAAAGGCGCACGAGACCCCATGGCGGACCTAGACACCCGGATCGACCAGTTCAAGAAGATGGCCAACGACGACCCGGGCAACGAGCTCGGGCACTTCTCGCTCGGCCGGGCGCTGCTCGACGCCGGGCGGGACGCCGAGGCCGTCGAAAGCTTCGACCGGGCCCTGGCGATCAACCCGACGCTGAGCAAGGCGTACCAGCTGGCCGGGGCGGCCCTGCTGAAGCTCGGGCGCCGGGACGAGGGCGTGGCCCGGCTGACGGCCGGCGTGACGGCCGCCGCCGACCGCGGGGACGTCATGCCGCGGGACGAGATGGTCCGGCTGCTGACCGACGCCGGGGCACCGGTGCCCGCGTTCAAGCAGGCCGCCCCCCGCCAGGCCGCCGGCGAGGGCGAGGTGCTGTGCCACCGGTGCGGCGAGACGAAGAAGAAGCTGGCCAAGCCGCCGTTCCGCGGCCCGTTCGGGCAGGCGGTCTATGACAAGATTTGCTACGACTGCTGGCAGCTGGCCATCCGCCAAGGCACCAAGGTGATCAACGAGCTTCGGCTGCCGCTGAACGACCCGCACGCGCAGAAGGTGTGGGACCAGCACATCCGCGAGTTCCTGAACCTGCAGGACTGACCGCGCAATCCCCTGGCGGGGTTTCATCGTGTGGGGATGGTGTCACGGACCGACCCAATCTTCCAACACCGCACGCCCGCGAACGGCAAGCGAACGCCGATCGCGACGGTACCCTGACAACGCCCCGCCCGCGCGGGCCAACCCTGCCGTAGCCGGTCCCGAAACAGTTCGAACCACGCGGTCGGCGGCAGCTCCCCCCGGCGGTCGATCCACGTCGCGAACGCCCGGGCATCGGCGGCCGAACCGCCGGGCGGGAGCGGCACGTCGGCCGCGTACGCGTCGAACGCGGCCGCGTAGCGGCCGCCGAGCGCCTCGGATAATCCCGGCCACGCCCGGGCGGCCGACTCCCGCCGCTTGTGCCGAAGGCCTGCGGCCGCCGCTTCGGTGCGGGCGGAATCGAATCCCGCCGGCGGCGGGGCCGACCCCGCCAGGGCCGCCACGAGCGCGGCCTGCTCCAGGGCCAAGCGTTCGCGGCCGGCCTCCCCCGCCGCCCTGCCCTCGTCGTCGGACCGCTTCACGCGGTTCCCGATGCGGTTGTCGACGACGGCACCCCGGCCCCCGCCGCGGCCGCGATGTCGTCCAGTTCCGCGAACAGCTCGGCCTCGACGGGGAACCGCCCGTCCCGCTCCAGCATCACCCCCGGAATCGCGGCCCGGCGGCACAGGTTGGCCAGCAGCGTCAGCACGCCGGGCGGCGTCCGGCGAGTGTGGGTGTCGTGGTACAGCGCGTCGTCCGGCCCGTCCGCCCCGCCGGCCACGTGGACGTACGCCAGCCGGTCCAGCGGCAGCCCGGCCAGCAGGTCGGCGGCCGGCGTCCCGCCGTTGCGGGCGTTCGCCCAGACGTTGGCGACGTCCAGCAGCAGCCGCGACCCGGTCCGCTCCAAGGCCGCGGCCACGAACGCGGCCTCGGTCATCTCGGCGCCCGGCCACTCCACGAGCGATGCGATGTTCTCCAGCGCTAGCGGCACCGGCAGCAGTTCCCGGGCGGCCAGCGTGTTCTCGACCAGCACGTCCAAGGCGACCCGGGTCCGCGGGAGCGGCAGCAGGTGCCCGGACTCCACCCCGCCGGCCCGGACAAAGCACATGTGTTCGCTGACCAGCGGCGACCCGAGCCGGTCAGCGAGGTCGGCCAGTCGCTTCACCCGGTCGCGGTCGACCGGGTCCACGCCGCCGAGGGACAGCGACACGCCGTGCGGGACGACCTGCACGCCGAGCCGCCGCAGTTCAAGGATCGCGTCGGGGACGGCGGTCGGCCGCACGTCCTCGGCAATGATTTCCACAAACCCGAGTCGGCCGGCGGCCGCGCGGCGGTGAATGGCCAGCGCCAGCTCGGGCCGCCAGCCGATGCCGAGTCCCAACGGGGTGCCGCGGGTGCCGGCGTGGGGTGGGGACGTGGTCATGGACAGTGGGCGTGGGAGTCAGAATCCTAATGGTCGCTGAAGCGACCACGCCGGCTGGCGTTCC
>JAQGHJ010000031.1 GCA_028288905.1 Phycisphaerales bacterium
GGCGACGGCCACCGTCACCGTCGCCGACGGCTGCGCGGCCAGCTTGACGGTCACGGCCACCGACTTCCCCTCCGGGACGGTGGCCGCGGCGGCCGACACGACGATCGCCTGCGGGGTGACCGGCGGGGCGGGCGGGGACGGCGGCGTCGACTGCTGTGTCACCCGCAGCTCCGGCCGGTTGGCGGCCGCCTCGTCGCTGGCGAAGGTGACGTACGGCGTCGTGTAGTTCGTCGCCTTCATCGCCAGGCTGACGCTCGACGCCCCGGCAGCCTTCTGCTGCTTCAGGTAGCTCGTGACGTCGAACTCCACCCAGGCGTTGGCCGTGCCGGTCAAGGTCTTCGTCGCGATCGCGGCGGTGCCGGCGGTCGGCTTGATCGACGACTTCAGCCCGGCTTCGGTCCACGCGCTCGACGCGACCGGGTACAGCCCGACGTTGACGCTCCCGGCCTCGCTGAGCTTCCAGTACAACCGGAGGACGGCGGTTGCGATTTGGCCGGCGGCGGACACGCCCGCCAAGTCGAACCGGAGGTACGCCTCCCGCTGGTTCCCAGCGATCGAGCTGCGGCGGACCTCCAGGGCGGCGTTCGTCCCGTAGTTCGTGTTCGAGAAGCTTCCGTCCTTAACGAACGCGTCGGCCGGGCTCCTGAGCGACAGGGAAACCGTCACCGGCGGCGGGGGGGAGGGAGGCGGCGTGACGACGACCGAGGCCGTGTAGTCCGAGTACCCGCCGTCCTTGTCGGCCACCCGCCCGCGGACCGTGTACGTCCCGACCGCCGGGAACGCGTACGCCGCGGACGGGCCTGCCGCGTCGACCACGTCCCCCGGGTCGACGAAGTCCCCGTCGTTGTCGAAGTCGAACGAGAACCGAAGCCCGGCCGCCGCGTCCGCCGGCGACGCATCCCGCGCGTTGGACAATGCGAACGCGGCCGGGTCGCCGACCGGCACCGTAGCGGGGCCGGCGAGGACGGCGGTGGGCGGCGCGTTGTCGATCGTCACCGGCACGACGGCCTCGGCGGTGCCGCCCTCGGCCGAGGTCGCGCGGACGGCCGCCGCGTACGTACCCTGGTCGGCGTACGCGTGACTCAGCACGATCGCCCCTGGCGCGGCGGCGACGACCGCGTCGAGCGAGGTGTTGTCGCCCCAGTCGACCAGCAGTTGCCAGGGGCCCGTCGAGCCGCCGGCGGCGAACGCCCCAAGCGTCCAGGTCGCCAGTGACCCGGACTCGGTCCCGCCCTGCGCGGTCGCGGTCGCGGGCGTCGGAGCCGGCGGCCGGACCTGGAAGTCTAGCCCCGTCACGACCTGCCCCGACCCGACGTCGGCCGACCGGGCCTGGGCCCCAGCGGCATCCCACCCGGGGCGGGACGTTAGCAGTACGGCATAGCGGCCAGGGGCGACGTTTTCGAACGCGTAGCGGCCGTCCGCACCTGTTGTCGTGCGCGGGTCCGACGCGCCGGCCAGCCCGTCCCCGTCCGCGTCGAGCACGACCTCCCACCCGGCCAGTCCCGGCCCGCTCGGGTCGGCGGCCCCGTCGCCGCCCGCCGCGCGGACGGTCCCGGTGATATGCCCCTTGGGGCCGCGGGCGACTCGGACGACGGCGAGGACGCGGAAGACGCTGACGAGCCCGACGACGCCAGCGACGAGGCCGACGAGCCGGGCGGTGCCGGGGACGGCGGCGGTGCCGACGAAGACGGGGAGGACGACGCCGCGGAGGAGGAGTCGTGACGCTGGCCCGCCGGATCACCCAGCTCGAACAGCGGCGGCTGCTGGCCGCCGACCCGGTCCCGGAGGTGCGGGCGCAGTACCCGAAGGCAAGGGTAGGCGTAGCCCTGTTCTTACGGACCGGTGCCGCGATCGCGCTCGGTTCGTGCGTGGGCGGATTCGGTGCATGGCTCGCCTTCGTCGTCGTCGCGAACGCGGCGAAGTGGTTCAAAGGGCACCGGCGGTCGGCCGGTGGACAACCAAACGCTGCGTCGGACCGGCCCCGCGTCACCGGCCCTCGGTGGCCTTGCCTGCCGCCCCGGTGACTCCCAGCGCCCGCGGCACGTCCGCCCCCGGGGTCCGCCCGCCGCGGCGGCCCGACCCGCTCCCGCCCCTCGTACTCGGCCGCCCGCCCGCCCGCGGCCAGACCTCCCTCCTCCGACGCGAACGCCGACACCTCGGGTCGTCCTGCGGACCCCCGCATCGTCCCCCGGCACTCAAAACCGGTTTTGAATGGGTGGCAAGTGGTCGGCACGGTGTGGGGCCGGCGACGAGGGCCGTCGCGACCTCGAACCGATCGGCTGTCGCGGCCGCCCGGCCCGAGCGGTGGCCGATCGCCGGGTTGACTCGGCCGGCCAACTGTCCCGTCAGTCGCCCCCGAATCGCTTCCGCCCTCACCCTCGGGGCAAGAAACGCGGCGGACCGCACGAGACGACCGTCCGCGAGCTCGCGGTGAGCAACGACCGGCTCGTCATCCGGGCCACGCTAAGAGACTTGCAGGGCGTCCTCACGTGGGTGCCGACGACCCACGATCTCCGGACTGCGCTCGGTGCCATCGTTCACGAGCCGGGTGGCGCACCCCGACACTTACGCGTCAGGAGGCGGTGACGACAAGGTCGCGCCGCGCACCGTGACGTTGTCGGTGCGGGCGTGTCGATCCGACGACGCCGGGCCGGCGTTGCGCGGGTCGCGGTGCGGGCGGCCCGGCCGCCCTCGGCGACGGTCCGTGGCGGCGTCACGCACCCCCTTCGGCAGCGGGGCCTCCGGCGTCGCGGAGGAGGGCGGTCGTCTCGCGGGCGGCCGCGTTCCGCAGCAGGCCGGCGAACGAGAACATGCGGGCGCGGGTCGCCGACGCGGCGTCGGCGATGGCGGCGGCCCGCGGGGCCTTCCCGAGCAGCATCCCGACCGGGTACGGGGTCGCCCACGCCGCCAGCCGCGAGAGCCCCGGGAGGGTCAGCTCGCCGGGGCCGAGGCGGCGGACGGCGAACGCGTCGGGTCGGCCGGGCGTGTGGGGAGGCGGCCGCGGCGGCCTCCCACGCCGCGGCGGCGGCGGCCATGCCGAGCTTGAGCTTGCGGCGGGGGCGGGCCTCCTCGGGCAGCAGGAGGAGGGTCGTGCGGGCGAACCGCACCCCCTCGCCCCGCGGGGAGACGGTCGCCATGACGAACGCCCCGAGCGGGGCACCGATCCCCTTCAGGGCGACGACCTCGGCCATCCGCTCCTTCGCCGCCACCGCCACGGCCTTGGCGAGGTCGGCGGGGTTGCGGTCGAACGTCCGGCGGACGGCGACGACCCCGACGCCGGGCAGGGCGGACGGGCCGGGGGACTTGCCCCGGACGCGGCCGGGGAAGAACGCGTGCTCCAGGGCCCCGTACAGCTCCGCGGTCGCCTCGCGGGCGAAGCACATCGGGCAGACGCGGAGGCGGTGGCACGGCCGGCCCCCGCCACGGTACGCGATCCCGAACGGCGGGCAGTTCGCCAGGTAGGTGTAACGCCGGCCGGTCGAGACGTCGGACTCGCGGTCCCCGGTGCGGATCGCGTCCCACCCGGCGTCGCCCAGGGCGGTCAGCCTGCGACGCCACAGGGCGTGGAGGGCGGCGTGGGCGTCGTGAAGGGCCGGGCGGATCGGCGGCGGGGGCAGGCCGGCCCTGCGGGCCCCGGCGACGGCCTGTATCGAGACGAGCGGCCACAGGACGGCGGCGCGGGCGGCGGCCAACGCGTAACCCTGACGGACGTTCTCGGCCGCGAACGCGTACGGGTAGTAGTTCGGCATAGGTTTAGGTTCCGCTACTATGCTCCTTACGGAGCATGAATATTATTTGCGCTTCTGAACGAACATCCTTCCCGTACGCACCAGACGTACGGGGAAGAGAGAAAAACGAAGAGCGCTTGGTCGGCGAGCCCGACCTGCAAAGGGGTGGATCGGCTTGGGGTCGCGAGTACGCGACCCCAGATCGCGGACGACGACACCGCCGACCCTCCCCCGCGGGCCCGGCCCGCCGACCGCCCGGAGGGCGGAACGCGATCCTCTCCTTCCCCGAGCCAGCGCAGCGCCCGTCGCGTCCCGACCGCCTTCGGCGCGACGCGCTGGCTAAGGTCGTCTGTCCAACACCTCGAACCCCGACCGTCGAGTCACCCGCGGTCCCTCGACCCACCTGATCTCCTCCGCCGCCCGACCGGCGACGATCGTCGCGCAGGCGTAGACCACCACCGCCCCGACCAGCGCGATCGCCGTCGCCGGCACCGGCTCGCCGCCCGCCTCGAAGCGCACCGCGATCGAGACGGTCAGCGCCGCGGCCGCGGCGCCGGCCAGCGCGGCCAGCAACAGCGC
>JAQGHJ010000268.1 GCA_028288905.1 Phycisphaerales bacterium
ACGCTATAGAAACTCGGCCGCCCGCCGCAGCTCGGCCGCGGCGTACCGAACCTCGGCCTCGGGCAGCTCCGGGTACACCGGCAGCGCCAGCACCTCCCGGCACGCCTGCTCGGTGACCGGGAAGTCCCCCTCGTTGTACCCGAGCCCGGCGAAGCACTTCTGCTGGTGCAGCCCGAGCGGGTAGTAGACGGCCGCCCCGACGCCGCGGGCGGCCAGCTTCGCCTTCACCGCGTCGCGGGTGCCCGTTCGGCCGGCGTCCGGCACCCGGACGGCGTACTGGTTGTAGATGCTAATGTTGCCCGGCTCGACGGGCGGCGTGACGACGCCGGAGCCGGCCAGCACCTCGTCGTAGATCGCGGCGTTCCGCCGGCGGGCGGCGTGCCAACCGTCGAGGTACTTGAGCTTCACGTCCAGCACGGCCGCCTGGATCGCGGCGAGCCGGAACATGCCGCCGACCAGGTCGTGGTAGTACGTGTGCCCGGACCCGTGCACCCGCAGCTTGCGGCAGGTGGCGGCCAGCTCGTCGTCGTCGGTGCAAACCGCGCCGGCGTCGCCGAACGCGCCGAGGTTTTTCGTCGGGTAAAAGCTCAGGCAGCCGACGCGGCCGTGGGCGCATGCCTTCTTGCCGTTCTGGCTCGCGCCGATCGCCTGGGCGGCATCCTCCACGACCGGGACGCCGTGGGCGGCGGCGACCGCGTTGATCGCCGTCATGTCGGCCAGTTGGCCGAACAGGTGGACGGGCATGATCGCCTTCGTCCGCTTCGTGATTTTCCGGGCGACGTCGGCCGGGTCGACGTTGAACGTCCGCGGGTCGATCTCGGCGAATACCGGGGTCGCACCGAGCCGGGCGACGCATCCGGCCGTGGCGAAGAACGTGAAGCTCGGGCAGACCACTTCGTCACCCGGCCCGACGCCGAGGGCCATCAGCGCGCACAGGAGCGCGTCCGTGCCGCTGGAGACGCCGATCGCGTGCTTCACCCCGCAGTAGGCGGCCAAGTGTTGCTCGAACCGCTCGACGTGCGGGCCGAGGATCAGGGCCTGGGCGTCGCAAACCGCGTCGATCGCGGCCCGGATCTCTTCGCGGAGCGGGCGGTACTGGGCCGTCAGGTCGAGCAGCTTGACGGTCATGCCTGGCGGTGCCGGGGCGGCCGGCGGGGGCGGGTGGGACGGGCCCGCCTCGGTCGTCGCGTCCCTGGCCATCGCCACCGCCTCCGGGTTCGCCGTCGCGCTTCCAGCCGCCGCTGCATCCGTGCCGGTCGTCATCGCCGGGGAGTAGAACGGAAACCCCGGGGGGAGAAAAGCGCCGCCGGGGCCGCGGGCGGGATGGGGATTCGAAAGCCGGGTCGGGGCCGGGGCGGCATGTCCGGCGGGCGAAAGGGGGAGCCTAACCCGGGAGCCCCGATCGGTGAACCAAGCTGGCCGTTCCTGCACGTTCGGCCCCGGTTTGTCGCTGCCGCATTGTCATCGTGAGCCGACCGAAGGACGACAAGCGGGGCTCGATCCCGGGAGGGGGTGTTTCGGACGCTCGTCAGCCGCTCGCGAAAGCAACGGGTGGCACGAGGGTGGCGACCCTATGGGCGAGACCCCTCACCGGGCCATGGGTCCCTCGGACACCGAGTTGCCCCGATCGGCTCAACACCTACCGCCGCGGTCGGTAACAGGTCACGAGGGCCGCCCCGAGCCTTTGCCGCGGGCGGTTCTCCTTCCCGTCTTCAACGTTCGCCGCCGTCCGCTATACTGATATACCTCGCGTGAAAACAAAGATTGTGACATGTTTGGCCGGTGCCCTTGGCGGCGCGGCGGTGGCGGCGGTTCTGCCCCTATTGGCCGGCGTCTCGCTCGTCGCCGGCGGGTGTTCGACGGACGCCTACCGGGCGAGCGCCGACCGCGACGTGTACCGGCTGATCGAGGACCGCAAGCGGGCGACGCTCGGGTACGACCCGCAGGCCGTCTCCGACCCGACCGTGTCGCCGACGACGACCCAGCCGTCCCGGGCGCTGGACGAGCGGCCGCCCGGGGACCCGACGGCCGACGCGCGGAACGAGCGGATCGAGAACGACCCGTCGACGCCGGCCCCGAAGCGGGCGTACGCCGCCATCCCGGTCACGCCGATCCCGCCTGTTGAGCCGCCGGCGATCGAGCTGCCGGCCCCGGTCCAGCCGCTGCTGCCGCTGGGGCCGTTCCCGAACGAGGCGGCGGCGACGGCCGGGCTGGCCGCCGCCGGGTCGGCCGGGCAGCCGGTGTCGCTCGACCCGTTCGCCGCCGAGATGGCGAGCCGGTGGGCCGAGAACCGGCTGCTGTACGGCCCGCTCGCCCCCCGCCGCAAGCCGCTGGACCTCGACCTGTTCGCCGCTCTGCGGTACGGCGTCCGCCACAGCCGGACGTACCGCGACCGGATGGACGACCTGTACCTGGCCGCCCTTGACGTCACGCTCGAGCGGCACCTGCTCAGCCCCCGCCCGTTCCTCGGCGGCGGGCTCCAGTACACCGGCGGGCAGTTCGACACCGCGTACCAATCCGCCCTCACGGCGACCGTTAACGGCGGGGTCCGCCAGCGGCTGCCGTACGGCGGAGAAATCGTCGCCCAGGCGCTCGTCGGGTTCGTCCACGCGCTTGGCGGGAACGTCGAGGACGGCGAGACGGCGTCCGTCGCCCTGTCCGGCAGCCTGCCGCTGCTCCGCGGGGCCGGGCTGGTGAACCTCGAGCCGCTGATCTCCAGCGAGCGGGAACTGGTTTACCGGGTGCGGGCGTTCGAGGAGTTCCGCCGGACGTTCGCGATCGATGTGGCGAACCGGTACTTCCAGCTCGTCGCGTCGTACCAGTCGGTGAACAACCGCCGGCAGCAGGTCGTCGACTCGGTCAGCCTGCTCGACCGGACGCGGGCGATCTACGCCGCCAACCTCGGCGGGGCCGGGGCGATCGCCGGCACCCGAGCACTGAAGCTGACGTTCCTGGAGGTGCAGAGGTCGGAGCAGCAGCTGCTGGATGCCCAGAACAGCCTGATCGACGCCCAGGAGGCGTACCTGAACGCCCTGGACGACTTCAAGACGTTCGTCGGGATGGAGGTCCGGGACGACGTCGAGATCGTGCCGGTCGCGCTGGAGCTGAACATCCCGCCGAGCCAGGGGGACAAGCTCGTCGACCTCGCCGCCGCGTACCGGCTGGACCTGCAGACCGCCCGCGACCGGATCGACGACGCCCGCCGGCAGGTGGCCGTCGCCGAGAACGGGCTGCTGCCGGACCTGAACCTGACCGGCGGGTCGACGCTCGGCAACCGGGTGGGGGACGCCCAGACGAACCTCGACAGCCGGAACCTGACCTACTCGGCCGGCCTGACGCTCGACCTGCCGGTCGACCGTCTGGCCGAGCGGAACGTGTACCGGCGGGCGCTGATCGCGTTCCACCGGGCCCAGCGGGCGCACGAGGAGCTGGAGGACCAGGTGGCGTCCGACGTCCGGGCGGCCGACCGGGCGATCCGCGGCAGCCAGGCTGCCATCGCGATCCAGCTCCGGAGCATCGAGCTGGCCGAGCGGCGGCTGGAGAACGCGAACCTGCTGCTGAAGAGGGGCGAGACAAACGCCCGGGACGTGGTCGAGGCCCAGCAGGCGCTGATCCGGGCCCAAGACACCTACGAGCGGGCCCGGGCCGACCTGCAGGTGCAGGTGCTGCAGTTCTTGCGGCAGACCGGGACGCTGCGGATCGACCCCGACACCGGCACGTTCGGCCGGGCCCTGGACCGAGGCCGCGGGCCGTGGCCCGGGGGCGACGGGCGCAAGCAAATCGCGCCGACCGAACGGGCGGAGGCGAACACCGGACCGCGGCCGGGGTAACACTTACCCGGACGGCGGCATAATCACGGCCGCGTCTTCACCTCTCCCATCGGGAGAGGTCGTCGCGGCGCAGCCGCGGCGGGTGAGGGTGAACGTCGAGCGGGCCTCCCGCTATCGGGCCCGGTGGCCGGCGAGCCCGGTGCCGCCTCGGCGTTCACCCTCACCCCCGCCCTCTCCCGAAGGGAGAGGGGGAGCGGGCCCCGGACGCCGACCCGCGTGCCGACGACCACTTGATCACAGACCACAGAGCCAACCGACCCCACCCATGACCACGATCCCCGTCCCGACCGCCTCCCCCGCCGCCGCCGGCCCGTCGCGGGCCCGCCGCAAGTGGTGGTATCTCGTCCCCGTCCTGGGTTTGCTCGCCGTCGCGGCGGCGGCCGCCGCGTACGTCAACCGGGCGACCCTGTTCGCCGGCGGCGGCGGTCCGGCGGCGTTCAAGTACTACCAGGTGGCGGCCGGCGAGATGCAGGTCAAGGTCCACAAGGACGGCGAGCTCCAGTCGGTGAACAACACCGAGATCATGTGCCTCGTCGAGGGCCTGAGCACGATCGTGCAGATCGTCAAGGAGGGGGCGACGGTCAGCGCGGGCGACGTGCTCGTCCAGCTCGACAGCTCGGCCATCCGCCAGAAGATCGAGGACACGACGCTCGAGCTCCAGCGGGCCGAGTCCGACGTCGCCACGGCCAAGAACGCGGTCGACATCACCCGCAGCCAGAACGACGCGACGCTGGAGGCCGCCGGCGTGGACGTCGAGCTCGGCAAGCTGGCGATCAGCCAGTACCTCGACGGCACGTTCCCGCAGGACCTGGACGCGGCCAAGTCGACGCTGAAGATGGCGAAGATCAAGCTCCAGAACAAGGAGGACGACTTCAAGCAGATCAAGGACCTGTTCGCCAAGAGCTTCGTCAACCTGGCCGACGTCAAGAGCGCCGAGCTGGACCTGGAGACGATCCGGGCCGATGTCGCCAAGGCCGACGGGGCGCTGACCGTGCTGGCGAAGTACACGCACCCGATGACGCTGGCCGGCAAGCAGAGCTACCTGAAGCAGGCGGACCAGAAGTTCGTCCGCACCCGGGTCGAGAACCAGAACAACCTGAGCAAGGTGGAGAAGGCCCTGGAGACGGCCGAGACGGCCAAGAAGATCCTCGACCGCCGGCTCGCCCGGATGAACGAGCAGCTGGAGTTCTGCACGATCAAGGCCCCGCAGTCCGGGCTCGTCGTCTACAACAACCAGAACAACCGGGACAGCGCCGGGTCGATCCAGGAGGGGACGCAGGTGCGGGAGCGGCAGGTGCTGCTGCGGCTGCCGGACACGTCGGCGATGAAGGCGGTCGTCCGGATCAACGAGAGCCAGGTGATCCGGCTGGCGCTGGGGCAGCGAGGCGTGGTGCGGGTGACAGGGCTGCGGGAGCCGGTCGGGGCGGCCGTCACCCGGATCAGCCCCGTGAGCGACTCGAGCAACCGGTGGATGAGCCCGGACACCCGGGAGTACCCGGTCGAGCTGACGCTGGACTGGACCCCGCCGAGCCTCAAGCCGGGGATCGGGTCGCAGGTCGAGGTGCTGGTCGACAGCGTGCCGGACGCGCTGGCGGTGCCGCTGACGGCGATCTACGCGGCCGGGGCGGACGCGTTCGTGTTCGCCCGCGGCCCGGACGGGCAGCCGACCCCGAAGAAGGTGGACGTCGGGGTGGCGAACGAGACGCACGTGAGGCTGACCGGCGGATTGGCGGCCGGCGACCAGGTGGTGCTGCTGCAGGCCGGCCAGGGCCGCGAGCTTCTGGAGAAGGCCGGCATCACCCCCCGAGCGGACGACCAGCCGAAGGCCCGCCCGCCCGGCGGCCCGGCGGGCAAGACCGGCGGTGGGAAGGGGAAGCGGAACGCCGCCCCGCCGGCGGCCGTTGATAAACCCGCCGCCGACGCCATTAAACCGACGGCCGCCCCCGGCAAGCCGCCCGCTGGCAAGGAGGCCGCTGGGGCGACCCCGGCGGCGAAGGAGACGGCGTCGGCGGGCACCTAGAGCGGTTCCCGGAATGACGTAGCGGCGTCATGCGAGCCGCGACCGTCAGGGAGCGGAGTGTCGGCGAAGCCGGCACCTGACTGTCCTGCCGATCCGAGGTCCGCCTGTGGCGAACCTCCGCT